>JAITLE010000113.1 GCA_031278075.1 Bifidobacteriaceae bacterium
ACGCCAGGTTGTTGCGGGTGGTGAGCGTGTCGGGGTGGTCGGCGCCGAGCACCCGCAGTTGGTCTTGGAGCAGGGTCTGGAACAGCTCGGCGGCTTCGGCGGCCCGCCCGGACTTGCCCAGGTAGGCCGCCAGGTTGTTGCGGGTGGTGAGCGTGGCGGGGTGGTCGGCGCCGAGCACCCGCAGTTGGTCTTGGAGCAGGGCCTGGAACAGCTCAACGGCTTCGGCGGCCCGCCCGGACTCGCCCAGCCAGAACGCCAGGTTGTTGCGGGTGGTGAGCGTGTCGGGGTGGTCGGCGCCGAGCACCCGCAGGCGGTCTTCGAGCAGGGCCTCGAACTGGGCGGCGGCTTCGTCCCATCGCCCGGATTCGCCCAGCCAGCGCGCCAGGTTGTTGCGGGTGCCGAGCGTGGCGGGGTGGTCGGGCCCGAGTCTGGCGCGAACGGTGTCGAGTAGTGTCTCGCAGGCGGCGGCTGCCTCGCCCGGGCGGCCGAGTTCGCCCAGCCACTCTACTGAGGACGACGCGCGCCGATAGTTGGCCTCGGCGGCGGGAGTGGCGGTGGTGTCGGCGCTGGCTGTGGCCAGGTGGACGGCGTTGGCGGCGTTTAGGGCCGCGTCCGGCACGTTATCGGGTTGGCTGTCCGCCAAGGCCTCTAGGAGCAGGGTTCGCAAGGCCGCCAGGGACCCCTGGCGTGTAGCTGGTTGGCTTGGGGTGGTCCCAGGCGGTTGGTCTGCCCCGAGCCATTGTTTGAGGACAGCCCAGCCGGCTAGTTTGTGCATCCGGATGATGGTTTTTGGCCAGGGGGCGGCGTCGAGGGACACCATGGAGCGTTCGGCCAGCCGCGCCAGGGCCTCCGGCAGGCCCCCCAAACGGCGCCGCAGTTCGCCACCACCACCGCCCGGCTCGCCACCCGGCTGGCCGCCGCCAACGCCGGGCTCGCCCGCCGGCTGGCCGCCGGTGATCCAGGCTTCGACCTGGGGGTGGTTCCACAGCCAAGCGGGGTGCCCGGCCGGGCTGAGGACCGCAGCCAGGACAGCGGCACGCTCAGCCACCCCGGCAGGCAGGCCCTCGGCGGCCTGCGCCAAAGCCACCCGCCACACCTGGTCCAACGCCAACGGGTAGCCGTGTGGGGCCGGGCCTGCCAGCGCCTGACCCAACGGGTCGGCGCGGAACGCCTCCAACCAGGCCGCCACCGTCGAATGGCCAGCCTCGATAGTCGCCACCGCCACACCCAACGCCAAAGGATGCCAACCGACCGCCACACCCAACGCCGCCACGTCCGTGTTGTCGGCGTCGGCCAGCGGCCCCCAAGTAGAAGCGCGCACCAAACCCGCCGCCTCCACCGGGGTGAACACCCCGACATCCACCACCGCCCCCAAACGACCCAAAACCGCCTCCCGTCGCCTGGTGGTCGCCAACACCCGCCCCACAGGGGAGTCCGGCGGCAACAGCCCGGCCGCCTCTAAAGCCGGCACGTCGGCATCATCCAACACCACCAGCCAGGGGAAAGCCGCTGTCGCCAACTGGGACAACAGCAGCCGGGCGCGCCGCTCCGCCGGGTCGCCCACACCCTCTTGTGGGACCGGCAGCCCCCACACCTCGGCTGCCTCCGCGTAAGCCGAGACCACCGCTTGCGGCGCCGCGCCGTTCGCCCACACCACCAAATCAGCCGGATAACCCTTCAACGGGTTCAACGCGTCGCGTAAGAACCGGCGCGCCACAAACGACTTCCCCAAACCACCATCCCCGACCAACGACACCAACGTCACCGGTCTGACCCCACACGAACCCCCCGCGCCGCCGGCGGGGACGGCATCGGCCTCTTCCCCCCGACCACCGCCGGTCCAGTGGGCTAACGCCGCCGCCTCGACCGCCTCCCGGGGCTGGTAGTCGACCGGTTGGCGGAAACCCGCCACATCCCGGTTGACGACCGGCGGCGGCGACCCGCCCGGCAACGGCTCCAACGACGCCACCTTGATCAACCGGGCCTTCAGATGATGCGACAAAGAGCCCCGCAGCTTCCCCGCCAACCCCTTCAAATCCGACCACTCGTCACACTTGAACCCATCAGCCGCGAGTTTCTTCAACCCTGCCTTCAACTTCCGTTTGCGTTTCACCGGCCCGGCGCCGTCCACATCGGCGCCCTCCCGGGCCACGAACACCAACGCCGGCAAACCGAGCCGCTTGGCCTCGTTCAACTCGTACACCGTCCCCGACGGGTATCGCACCCCGGTTGAAGGTTTGGTCCAAGACGACCCCAACCGGTCCCGGAACACACTCACCACCAGCCTGGCTTTCCCGGCCACGTCCTTGTCGATGCAGCCTTGCGCGCCATCGGCGTCCCAACTGCGTGACGGGGCCTCCTTCCAATGCGCTGGCTCGAACCTGACCCGCCAAGCGTCCCCCGTCTCCCGGTTCCATTCGTTTATCGCCTCGAACAGCCGATTCGCGGCCGTGTCGGCGTCGGATGGCGAGGCGATGAAGATTTTCGGGTTGTGATTCATCGACATGCCCGCCATCCTCCCCCCGGCCACCAACAGCCCACAACCCCCCCAAACCTGTGGTGTCCGCCGTCACGTTGGTTGGCGGGTTTTGAGGCTTTGTTTTTGACGGTTGGGGGGCGGTGGTGGGGCAGACCCTCCACATCTCCGTCACCGGCGACCACCTCGAGTCCTTCGGCCCCGACGGCGACATGCCCAACCCATCTGGAGCCCGCGCGGCTGAGTCGCGCGCCGGGCTCGCGGGAGTCGCCTAGAGGACCGTCACCGGTCGGGGAACCAGGCGCGCACCTGCTTGGCGATGGCGGTCTCGAAGGCGTCCTCGTTGTGGGTCTCGCTCAGCCAGTCGACCAAGGAGCCGCCCGCGGCCGCGTCGAGTTCCTGGCGGCAGGCAGCCGTGTCCGTGACCGCTCGCAGCAGCAGCGCCTCTGCTTCAGTTGGCGTGTTGTAGAAGAAGGGATAGTCGGTCGGCAGGATGGCGCGGGCCCACGGCAGGTCGGGGAACACGCCGATGGCGCCGGCGAGGAGCGCTTCGATGTACTCGAGCCCGTAGGTCTCCTCGCGGGCGGTCGCGAGGAAGGCGGTGGTGCCCGCCAGCGCTTCCCAGTACTGCTGCCGGGACGGCGTGAGCGGCCCGACCCAAGCCCATTTGTTGCGCGAGAGGCTCATCGCCTGGGGTGAGACCAGGTGCGGTTCGACCAGGCGCGCGACCACTTGGACCGGCGGCCTGCCCCTCTTGGCCACCCGGCTGACCACATCGATGAACAGTTGCGGCCGTTTGCGTTCCGACATGTAGATCGCCGGATAGAGGATCTGGGGGCGTTCGGGCTCGTGGCGCGGCTGCACGTGTTCCAAACGGATTCCCAGGTTGACCCATTCGACTTCGGCGCGCTCGGCGAGGCGTTGGACTGTCCAGCGCGCCACATACTCGCGGATCGCCTTGGCGGTCCTCTCGGAGTTGGCGAAGGTCGGGAAGAGCGCGCAAGACAGCGAGAGTGTGGCGAGTTCGACATCGGAGTCGTGGCGGGTCCAATTCCACCACATGAAATTCATCAGTTTTGGGGTGGCGCCGGTGGGGGAGTTGTCTCTCATCGTCTGCCACACCGCGGTCGAGTCGATCACGTCCATGTTGATGACGAGTGTGTTCTCGACGTCGATCAGTTCGATGGGCGCCACGTCGAAGTCGCGGTAGCGGTGGGTTCGCGGTCCGACCAGCTGGGCGCCGGGGAACACTCGGAGCAGGCGACGGACCAGGGTGTCGCCCGCCCCGTGCCCGCCCACCGAGCCGTCTGGTTCGATGATCAGCCCGGAGTACCTGATAGCGATTTGCATGTGGCTTCCATCCCTAGTGGTGTCGACAAGTGCGTGCGAAGTCGGCGTCGCGTGGACGCCGTCCGCATGAGGCTACCCCGCCGACTGAGCCAGGGCGGCGGACCAAAGGGGCGATGACGGCGTGTCGCCGTCCCCTCCCCGCGCCCGCCGAGCGCGTCTCAGCAACCGGCGCCACATCCCCCGGGCCGCCGATGCCGTCCGGCCGGCACGAGCCCCACGCTTCGTTCGCGCCGCCGGTCCCGGTGGGGGATGGGTTAGCGGCAGGGGCCAGTCGGCAGTTGGTCTGCCAGGTCGGCCAGGCCGTCGGCGAGCGCGGTGAGCGCCCTTGTGCCGGTGGCGAAGTCGGGCGCCCAGCCGCCTATCGCGAGGGCGGCGCAGCCGCCGGGCACAGGGACCTGGCCGAATTGCCGGACCACATAGCCCGCGTCGTCCGGTCCCCAGCCGCCCTTGAAATGCGCGCCGGAGAACTCGGCCAGGCCCCACCGCTGCGACGAGTCGATCTGGCCCATCAGGTCCCACACCTGGTCCGCCGCGTCACCCGTCGGGAAACCGGCTGCGAACACGACTTGATCCGCCAGACTCCAGGTGGTCTGCCCGAACACGCTGTATTCGGGTCGTGTCTTGACGCGTTGGACCGTGGTCGAGCTGTCGCCGCCACGGCGCAGCACAGCCTCGGTCGCGGCGGCCGCCTCGTCCGCCGACCCGAGGGAGGTCCACAGCGCCTGCGCCGCGTCGTTGTCGGAGATCGTGATCGCTTGGCGGGCCGCGGCGTCGAACGCGCTGTCGGCGGCGGTGGTCAGCGCGGCGACCGCGATGGGCGCTTTGATCGTCGACCAGGCGTGCCCGGTCGTCCAAGACCCGGCGTGGACCACCGTTCCACGGCCGCCCGCCGCCAGCGTGGCCACTCCAAGCTTGGCGCCGGTCGAGGCCTCCACCGCCGCGATCACGCTGGTCAGGGCGCTGGCCAGCGATGCCGTCGTGTTCGAACCGCTCGGCGTGGTGACGCCAGACGGATCAGCCGCGGCGGAAGATCCGGCTGAGCTGGTCGGGCCGGATGGGCCAGGGGCGCCCGGCTCGCCACGCGCGCCGGATGGCGCGGCGCTCGGCGGCGGCGAACTGGTCGTGGTGGTCTCGGTTGAGACGCCGGCGGTCGGCGTCGTCGCCCCCACGCCGCGTCCAGGCGTCGCCGCGTCCTCCCTGGCGGTCGCGGGGCCGGCCAACCAGCCGCCGACGCCGCCCACCAGGCCGGCCGCGAGGCTCACAGCGGCGATCGCGGCGGCGAAGCCAGCCCCGCGGGCCCGGCTCGGCGTCAGGGCGTGCGTCGGGCCGGGGTTCACGATGCCGTCCAGCGCGCCTGGCTGGGGCGGCGCAGTAGGCGAGGATCGGCGGATCCAGGCTTAGGCATCGTCCTCGGGGGGGAAGGTCTCGTAGACGAAGTCGATGTCCTTGTCGCCGCGGCCGGACAGGTTGACGAGGATCGACTGGTAGGGCTTTTCTCGGGCGAGCCGCACGGCGAAGGCGACGGCGTGGGCGGACTCCAGGGCGGGGATGATGCCCTCCAGGCGGGACAGACTGTAGAAGGCCGCGATGGCCTCGGCGTCGGTGGCGCCCGCGGCGTTGGTGCGGCCCAAGGTCTTGTTGAGGTAGGCGTGTTCGGGGCCGACCGACGGGTAATCCAGGCCGGAGGCGACCGAATGGACCGCGGCGGGGGAGCCGTCGGGGTTCTCGAGCAGCACCGAACGGAAGCCATGCAGGGAGCCGTCGTGGCCGTAGGTCAGCGAGGCGGCGTGCTCGCCCAGCGCGGCGCCCACCCCGAGCGGCTCCACCCCCCACAACTCGGTGGGATCCTCGAGGAAGGCGGAGAAGATCCCCATCGCGTTGGAGCCGCCGCCGACGCAAGCGACCACGTGGTCCGGAAGCCAGCCGGTCATCTGCTGGAACTGTTCGCGGGCCTCGATCCCGACCACCGCCTGGAAATCCCGCACCATCATCGGGAACGGGTGCGGCCCCACCACTGATCCGATGCAGTACATGGTGGTCACTGGGTCTTCGAGGTAGGCGCCGAAGGCGCTGTCCACGGCTTCCTTCAAAGTGCGCTGACCGAAGCCGACGGGCACCACTCGCGCGCCGAGGATCTTCATCCGGACCACATTCGGGTGCTCTTTGGCGATGTCCACCTCGCCCATGTGGATCTCGCACTCCAACCCGAAATAGGCCGCGGCTGTCGCCAACGCCACGCCGTGTTGCCCGGCCCCGGTCTCCGCGATGAGTTTCTTCTTGCCGAGGTAGGAGGCGAGCAGCGCCTCGCCCATGCAGTGGTTGAGCTTGTGGGCGCCGGTGTGGTTGAGGTCTTCGCGTTTCAGGTAGAGGCGCGCTCCGCCGACCTGATCGGTGAGCCGTTTCGCATAGTAGACAGGGGTCGGCCGGCCCTGGAAATGCTCCCGGATGTCGCGCAGCCTCATGATGAAGTCGTGGCTGTTGCCGATTGTCTGATACGCCTCGTGGATCTTTTCCATCTCACGGGCCAGCTCGGGCGGGACGTCCGCCCCGCCGTAGGTCCCGAAAAACCCGGCCGCGTCGGGGTGTTCTCTGAGGTAGGGCTTCGCTTGCATCGGTGATTCTCCTCCCACGCCTATTCCGTGTCGCCTGTGTCGCCTGTGTCGCCTGTGTCGTTCGTGTAGTTGGTGTAGTCCGCGTAGTCCGTCCCGGCGGTCGTGTCCGCGTCGCCGGCCGCCCCGAACCTGCCGGAGGAACCCTCGGCCCGCCGTCCCGCGGCGCTGTCGGGTTCGACCGCGGGAAAGTCGCGGTTCAACAGTTGTTCATTGACTTGGAGTTGACGCCGTTTGACGTGGGCGACATCCTCGAGGGCCACATCCGACTGTTGCGCCGCGGTTTGGACGTGCAACGTCCCCGCGCCCAACAGCCGTTCGATCAAGCCTTGTTCGTAATTCACCGCGTGCACGCGGTCCATCGGGATGTCCCGCCCTTGGCGCCGGAAAACGCCTTCGCGGGATATCAGCCGATAGTTGGTGAGGGTGTCGGTCTTGCACGCCCAGCGCACCAACGGCGCGACAGTCCACACGACGACTGCCAGGGTGGCGAGGACCGCCACGGTCCAGCGGGCCCAGTTCCAGGAGGACCCCTCTGGCACGGCCCAGTGTAGGCACGCCGCCCAGCCCGCGAGGGCGACAAGAAGCACCAAGACCGGCGCGACGAGCACCTTCCAGTGTGCGCGCGCGTGGAAAATGACGTATTCGCCGGCGGCGAGTTCGGATGGATTGAAAGCCATGAACCCAAGTTTGGCCCAGTGAGGCACAATAGGCCAAGTGAAAAGACGCGCGGTGGCGTTGCTCGGGTCGACGGGTTCGATCGGGACGCAGGCCTTGGATGTCGTCGCCGCGCATCCCGGGCGCTTCGAGATCGTCGCGCTCGCCGCCGGCGCCACGCAACCGAAGCGTCTGGCGGCGCAGATCGCTCGGTTCCGTCCCGCCCAGGTGGCTCTCCCATCGCACGATGCCGTCCGTTTCCTCGCCGCCGCCCTCGCCTGGGCAGGTGTCCCGTCACGCGATTGGCCACGGCTGACCGGCGGCGCGGGCGCCGCCGCGGAGGTCGCGGCTGTCGGCGCGGACGTGGTCCTCAACGCGATGCCCGGCGCTGCCGGGCTCGAGCCGACGCTGGCGGCGCTCGAGGCTGGCGCGACCTTGGCGCTGGCGAACAAGGAGTCGCTGGTGGCGGGCGGCGCTTTGGTCAAGGCCGCGCTGCGGCGCCCCGACCAGATAGTCCCGGTCGACTCGGAGCACTCGGCGATCGCGCAGTGCCTCCGCGCGGGGCGCGGCGCCGAAGTGTCGCGCCTGATCTTGACGGCTTCCGGCGGCCCGTTCCGGGGCCGGTCCCGGGCCGAGCTGGCCTCGGTCACCCCGGCCCAGGCCCTCGCCCACCCGACTTGGCAGATGGGCGAGCTGGTGACGATCAACTCCGCGACCCTCGTCAACAAGGCGTTGGAGCTGATCGAGGCGCATCTGCTGTTCGACGTCCCGGCGGACCGGATCGAGGTGACGATCCACCCGCAGTCGATCGTGCACTCGATGGTCGAGTTCGTGGACGGCGCCGTGATCGCGCAGGCGTCGCCGCCGGACATGCGCCTGCCGATCGCTTTGGCGCTCGCTTGGCCGGAGCGGCTGCCCGGCGCCGTGTCGCCGCTGGGTTGGACGGCATCGTCCGCTTGGACTTTTGAGCCGGTGGACGCCGAGACGTTCCCGGCGCTGGATCTCGCTCGTGTGGCGATCGCGGCCTCGCCGCTGCATCCGGCGGTGCTGAACGCCGCGAACGAGGTGGCTGTGGCCGCTTTCCTGGCGGGCCGCCTGCCGTTCCCTGGGATCGTGGACGTGGTCGGGGCGACGCTCGCCGACTTCACTCCCGCTGTTTTCTCAGGCCAAACGCCTACACTGCCTGAGGTGCGCGCGGCCGACGCGTGGGCCCGGGACCGGGCGCGACGAATGACGGAAGGAGTCTGAGAGCGGTGGAGTGGGTGTTGGGGACTGCGTTCCTCATTGTTGTGCTGGTGGTCTCGGTCGCTTTGCACGAGTTTGGCCATTTCATTCCCGCCCGGCTTTTCAAGGTGCCTGTCTCGCAGTTCATGGTCGGCTTCGGCCGCACCATTTGGTCGCGTCGGGTCGGCGACACGGAGTTCGGCTTCAAGTGGCTCCCGCTGGGGGGTTATGTCCGCCTTATCGGGATGTATCCGCCGACGCCTTCGCCCAAGGCCGCCAAGACGGGTTGGCGGCGGAATCTCGCGGACGCGGCGCGCGAGCTCACGACGGAGCAGATCGCGGAGTTGGCGCGGCAATCCGACAGGGCCGCCGCGCACGATGCCGACCAGCCAGTTCCCGCGGCGAGCGGGGACTTGCCGCCGGTCGCGTCGCCCGGACAGCCCGGGCCGGCCGAGCAGTTTGATCGGGCCGCGCAGCTTGAGCCGGCCACGGATGCTGGGCCCGCCGCGCCGCCCGCCGCGGATGCTGGGCCCGCCGCCCAGCCCGCGTCGCGCCCGTCGCCTCCACCGCCCTCGCCTCAGGCGATGCGCGAGATCTCGGCGCGGGCGTTCTACAACCTGTCGGCGCCGCGCAAGCTGGTCGTGATGCTGGGCGGCCCCATGATGAACTTGATCCTCGCGCTGATCCTGACCGGGATCGCGATCTCGACGATCGGCTTGTATGGCGCGTCGACCACGGTCGACGCGGTGAGCCAGTGCCTGGTCGCCGCCGATGACGGCTCCTGCGAGGCGCCGAGCCCTGCCGCCGTGGCGGGCGTGCAGGCCGGCGACCAGCTGGTCGCGTGGAACGGGGAACGGTTGGACAGCTGGGAGGATGTGGTGGCCGCGGTGACCGGGTCAGCTGAGACCCCGGCGACGCTGACGGTGGATCGCGACGGCCGTCGCCTCGACCTGTCGGTCGAACCCGTGACCGTGCTGAGCGAGACCGGCCAGACGCGGGCGGTGATCGGCGTCAGCTCGCGTCACAGTTTCGCGCCGGCCTCGCTCTTGGACGCGCCAGCGATGGTGTGGGACCAGGTCACGGCTTCGGCGAAGCTGTACGCCTCCCTGCCAGTCGCTGTCTGGGAGACGCTGGTGGACATGGTCGAGGGCCGGGAGCGGGCGTTGGACTCGCCGGTGTCGATGGTCGGTGTGGCGCGCATCGCCGGCGAGGCCGCGGACCCCGACTTCGCGGGGGACGCCGACGAGCCGTGGAAGCTGCGCTGGGCGTTCTGGCTGCAGCTCGCGGCATCGGTCAACATCGCGTTGTGGTTGTTCAACCTGCTGCCGTTGCTTCCGTTGGACGGCGGCCACATCGTCAACGCCGTCTATGAGGGTGGCCGGCGGCAGGTGGCGCGCTGGCGCGGCAAACCGGATCCCGGGAACGCCGACTCAGCCAGGCTCATGCCACTGAGTTACGCGGTGATCGCGGTGTTGATCCTGATGACGGTGGTCCTCCTGACCGCCGACCTGGTCAACCCGCCGGAGTTCTGACGCCTTTGATTAGAACATCACGGTGGCCCAGGTGCTGACCTGAGTGAAGCCGACCGCGCGGTAAACGGCCAAGGCGGCCAGGTTGAAATCGTTGGCGTACAAACAGACGTGGGCGAAGCCCCTGCGGCGCGCCTCGGCGACGACGGCCGCCATGCCCGCTTTCGCGATGCCGCGCCCGCGCCAAGCCGGGTCGGTCCAGACCCCTTGGACTTGCACCCAGGCGCCGCACGTGGCGCCGAACTCGGCTTTGAAGATCACCGTCCCGCTGCGCGGCTCCAGCCGCGCGAGGATGTCGCGCCGGGACAATTGGTCCGCGATGTGGGCTCTGTAGCTGGCCGGCGGGCCGGGGGGCGGGAAGCCCAGCTCTTCGGTGAACATGGCGCGGCACGCCGGCGTCAACTCGTCGAGGCGATCGGGCGTGGCGACCGTGACCAGCGGGTCCGGCTCGATCAGCGCGGGACCGGCGATCGCCATACAGGGTTGGTTCGGCCTGAGCGATCGCGGTTCGGGCCAAGCGTCGCGGACCGCCTCCCAGATGATGCCGACGGCGTCGGCCGCCCCTACCACTGAGGCGTAGCGGGCGCGGCGCGTCCGGGCCATTCGAGCGAACGCCGCCGCAGCCGTCGGGTCCGCGCCCACCGGCATCAGGTTCGAACCCGCCCAGGCCAGGGCTTCTATTTCGCCGGCCGCGAGTTGGCAGGCGGTCCGCCGGGCGTCTGTCCGCCGCAACGCCCAGACTTCCCCGAACGGACTCGTGGACCGCAGCGCTCGCGCGATCCGCGCGCCGGCCATGACGCCATCGGCGCCCTGGTCTTGGCAATAGCGCAGCGCCGCCGGCAGGTCGTGGCGTCCCAACACTTGCGGTCGGGCCAATCGCGGCCCCAAGCCCAGCGGGAACGTCACGTCACCAATGATGCGCCCCGCGCGGCGGTGAGACAACCACGCGCACGCCGCCGGCGCCGCTCAGCTCGGCCGCCATCGCGTTGGCCCGATCCAGCAGCACTTCGACGATCCGGTCCTCTGGGACCGTCTCGACCACCTCGCCCTTGACGAAGATCTGTCCCTTGCCGTTGCCGGAGGCGACGCCGAGGTCCGCCTCGCGGGCTTCGCCCGGCCCGTTGACCACGCAACCCATGACGGCCACCCGGAGCGGCACTTTGATGTGCTTCAGCCCTTCGGTGACCGCTTCGGCCAAGGTCACCACGTCGACTTGGGCCCGGCCGCAAGATGGGCAGGACACGATCTCGAATCCGCGTTTGCGCAGGCCAAGAGCCTGGAGGAGGGTGATCCCGACCTTCACTTCTTCAACCGGCGGCGCCGAGAGCGACACGCGGATCGTGTCCCCGACGCCCTCGGCCAGCAGCGCCCCGAAGGCCGCCGCCGATTTGACCGTGCCCTGGAAGGCGGGACCCGCCTCGGTCACCCCGAGGTGGAGGGGCCAATCTCCGCGTTCAGCCAGCAGCCGGTATGCGCGGATCATCACCACCGGGTCGTGGTGTTTGACGGAGATCTTGAAGTCCCGGAAGTGGACATCCTCGAACAGGGACGCCTCCCAGACGGCGGACTCGACCAGGGCCTCGGCGGTCGCCTTGCCGTGTTTGCGCAGCAGCGACGGCTCAAGCGACCCGGCGTTGACGCCGATCCTGAGCGACACCCCCGCGTCTGCCGCGGCCCGGGCGATCGCGGCCACCTGGTTGTCGAACTTGCGAATGTTGCCTGGGTTGACGCGCACAGCGGCGCAGCCCGCGTCGATCGCCGCGAACACGTACTTCGGTTGGAAGTGGATGTCGGCGATGACCGGGATGGTGGACTTCGCGGCGATGGCCGCCAGCGCGTCCGCGTCGTCCTGCGAGGGGACGGCGACGCGCGCGATGTCGCAACCGGCGGCGGTCAGCTCCGCGATCTGGCGCAACGTGGCGTCGACATCGGCGGTGGGCGTGGTCGTCATCGACTGCACCGAGATAGGCGCTCCGCCGCCGACCGCGACCGAGCCGACCTGGATGCGACGCGACGGCCGCCGCGCCGCCAAAGCGGTCGGGGAGTGGGGCATCCCGAGTTCCACAGGCATTGGTTCAGTATCTCAGGGCGGGTCGGGCCAAGCTCGCAGCCGCACACCTGGCCTATAGGGTGGGGGAATGCTGCGCCTCGCGACCCTTTTTGTCCGGACCCTGCGGGAGGATCCCGCCGACGCCGATGTCCCCTCCCACAAACTCCTGGTGCGCGCGGGTTACATTCGCCGCTGCGCGCCGGGGATCTACGCGTGGCTGCCGCTGGGCCTCGCCGTCTTGGCGAAGGTGGAACGTGTGGTCAGGGAGGAGATGAACCGCGTCGGCGCCCAGGAGGTGCATTTCCCCGCGCTGCTGCCGGCGGAGCTGTATCAGGCGACGGGCCGGTGGGCGGACTATGGGCCCAACATGTTCCGCTTGAAGGACCGCCGCGGCGTGGACATGGTGCTGGCGCCGACGCACGAGGAGGCGTTCACGGTGCTGGTCAGGGACATGTGTTCGAGTTACAAGGACCTGCCGCTGGTGCTGTACCAGATCCAGCACAAGTACCGCGACGAGGCCCGCCCCCGTGCCGGCCTGCTGCGCGCGCGCGAGTTCGTCATGAAGGACGCGTACACCTTCGACGTGGATGATGCCGGCCTCGACCGCTCGTACGAGGCGCAGCGCGGCGCCTACCAGCGCGTGTTCGAGCGGCTGGGTTTGGAGACGGTGATCGTCTCCGCGATGAGCGGCGCGATGGGCGGTTCCCGTTCGGAGGAGTTCTTGTTCCCCACGCCGATCGGCGAGGACACGTATGTCCGCTCGCCGGGTGGTTTCGCGGCGAACGTGGAGGCGATCACCACGTCGCCGCCGCCCGCGCGTTCCTGGGCGGGCTCACCGCCCGCGCGCACTGAGCCGACCCCCGGGACCGCCACCATCGCCGCGTTGGTGGACGCCGCGAACGCCTCTTTCCCGAGGGACGATTCCGACCCGTGGACCGCCGCTGACACGCTGAAGAACGTCGTGGTGGCGGTCACCCATCCCGACTCACGGAGGGAGGTGGTGGTGGTGGGCGTGCCCGGGAACCGCGATGTGGACATGAGCCGCCTGGCGGCCGCGCTCTATCCGGCTGAGGTCGAGCCGGCGACGGACGAGGATTTCGCGAGCCGCCCCGAGTTGGTCAGGGGCTATATCGGTCCGGCCGTGCTGGGGGCCAACGCGCCCGATCCGAAGAGCGCGGCGCGCTACCTGTTGGACCCGAGGGTGGTGGCCGGGACCAGCTGGATCACCGGCGCGAACCAGGTTGACCGTCATGTGTTCGGCCTGGTCGCGGGCCGGGATTTCCTGGCCGCGGGCGAACCTGGTCAGCCCCAGGTGGACGCGGCCGAGGTGTTGGCCGGCGATCCGGCGCCGGACGGCTCCGGGCCGTTGGAGCTGGCGCGGGGGATCGAACTGGGCCACATCTTCCAACTGGGCCGCAAATACGCGGACGCCTTGGGCCTGAAGGTGTTGGACCAGAACGGCAAACTGGTGACGGTGACGATGGGCTCGTATGGGATCGGCGTGACCAGGGCTGTGGCCGCGGCCGCGGAACAGTACTCGGACGAGAAGGGGCTGGCTTGGCCCGCGGCGTTGGCGCCCGCTCATGTCCACGTGATCGCCACCGGCAAAGATCCCGGTGTGTTCACGGCCGCCGCCGAGCTCGCGTGGCAGCTTGAGGCGGCCGGTGTCGAGGTGCTGTACGACGATCGGGTCAAGGTCTCTGCCGGGGTCAAGTTCGCGGACGCTGAATTGTTGGGCATGCCGTTCATCCTGGTGGTCGGCCGAGGGCTCGCCTC
>JAITLE010000125.1 GCA_031278075.1 Bifidobacteriaceae bacterium
TAATCGCTTCGAGTAATACGTGCACTGGGGGTTTTGTCGTACAGAACTCGTCTGGGACGCGATTCGTTGTCACCGCTGCCCACTGTGGAAGCCTCAATTCAACGTGGAAATCCGGCAGCAAGACTTACGGAACGATGACTAGCCGCGGGACTTTTCCTAGTTACGACATGGCTTTGATTGGTGGCCAGACTTACGGCACGATGATTTACATGGGAGGTTCGGCGGGGACGGGGACGGCCACGGGCGCGCCAGCTAACCCCGCGGTCGGGACCAGCTATTGCGTCAGCGGCGGCGCGAGCTACGAGAACTGCTCCAAGCAAGTCACATCCTTGTCGGCATCCTTCTGCGACACGTCTGGTTGCACGACCGCGCTGGCTGCTTACACCGGCGGCTCATCCACGCAGAATGGGGACTCAGGTGGCGCCTTGGTATTAAAGAGCGGCGGCAAGGTTTATCCACGGGGCATTCATATCGCTCGTTCCGGTTCCACTATGTATGCGGAGAAGTGGAACCTGATCAGCGTCCACCTTGGCGTGTCAGGGGTCACAACTTGACGCGCTTGACGCGTTCGCGCGCGAGGAGGCGAATCGCCGCCGGCGGCGCCGGGCTGGCGGTGCTCGCGATCACCGTCGGCTGCTCGGGCAGCTCACTGACAATTGACGTTGGCGCGCCTGAGAGCCGGGGTGTCGGGTTGGCCGCGTCAGGCACGCTGCTGGATGGCGAGGTCGCCTCCGGGCACGCTTGCTTCTGGGTGACACTAGCGTCAGGGGAGGTGGTCTCTCTTGTTTGGCCGCCGGGATCCACCGCCAAGGACGGACCGCTCCGGGTAGTGGACTCCAGCGGAACGACCATCGCGAAGGTTGGGGATTCCGTCGCGTATTACGGCGGCCACGGTCTCGACGGGCCCGGTTGCCACGGCGCCGACCGTCGGTTCCTCGTGGAGACCGTGGGGCTCGACTGAGCGTCGAAGCCGCCTGAGAGGCCCGCCGGCGCCTTGCCGGCTTGATTCCCGGGCGCAACATCGGCCTTCTTGGGCGCTGTGTGCCGGGAGTCGCCCCTGGAGCGCGATCGCGGGCGGCCGGTGGCCGCTCACCTGAACCGGCCGCGACCGCGGCGCCAACCACCCGGGACTAGCCTCAGCAAGGCGGCGAATGGTCTGATCGGTCGGTAGTCTGGTACAGGCGGGCGGGCATTGTTCGCGGGGCGAGGCCCCGCCGCGCCGCCGCCCAAGCCGACCGACCGAAAGATGGAGCACCGAACGTGATTGCCGATGTGATGCAGGATTTGGGGAGGCGCATGGACCGCGCGGTGGAGAACGCCGCGACCGAGTTCCAGGCCATCCGCACGGGCCGGGCCAACCCGGCGCTGTTTGAACGAATCGAAGTGGATTACTACGGACAGCCTACTCCGCTGCAGCAGTTGGCCTCCGTGGTGGTGCGGGAGGCTCGCACCATTCACATCACGCCCTACGACAAGTCCGCGATGGCCGGGATCGAAAAGGCGATCCGGAATTCGGACCTGGGCGTCAACCCGTCCGATGACGGCGCCGTCATCCTGGTGAACCTGCCCGAGTTGACGCTGGAGCGCCGCAAGCAGTACGCCAAGCTGGCCCGCGGCCGCGCCGAAGAGGGCCGGGTCGCGGTGCGTCAGGCGCGCCACAAGGCCCGCGAGGCGCTCAGTCGCATGCAGAAGGACGGCGAAGCCGGCGAGGACGAGGTCCGCGACGCTGAGAAGAAGGTCGACGCCATCACCAAGACGCACATCACGAAGATCGACGAGTTGCTCGCCCGCAAGGAAGCCGAGTTGCTCGAGGTTTGATGCCGTTCATCGACCCGCCGCCCGCTCCGGCGTCCGCGCCGCTGTCCGCTGAGGGGCCGCCGCCCGCTCCGCCGCCACCAGCGCCGCCGCCCACGCAGTGGTCCCCGCCCGCCGCGCCCCGGCGGGGCCGCAACTTGGCGGTCGCCGTGCCCACCGGGTTGGGCCTGATCGCGCTGCTCGTCGCCAGCGTTTGGTTCACGCCGTGGGTGTTTGTGGGCTTGGTGTGCGTCGCGTTGGCCCTCGCTCTGCGCGAACTGACCGACGCGCTCGCCCGCGCGGGCTTCGCCGTGCCCTACGTGCCGCTTGCGGTGGGCGCCGCCGCCACCCAGGTCGCCGCCGCGCTCGCGGGGCCCGCGGGTGTGCTCGTGGGCGTGTTCTTGACGTTGGCCGCGGGCATCGCGTGGCGCGCTTTGGACTTCGACTACAGGCAGCCATCGCCCGATGCCGTCCACTCGCCCCCGCTCCCCGCCCCCGGATCCGAGTCGGTCGCGGCGGCCGCCCAACCGCCGGCCGATCTCGCCGGGGCGCCCCCGCCCGGCCCCGTCCCCTCGCTCCCGCCCGATGCCGTCCCCTCGCTCCCGCCCGGCCCCGTCTCCGCGCCCCCGCCCGGCCCCGCCCCCGGCCCAGCGTCGCGGTCGCTGGCGCGAGACGTGTGCGCGACGGCTTTCGCGATCGCCTACCTGCCGACCCTCGCGGCGCTGGTGGTGCTGCTCAGCTTCATGCCCCAAGGCCGGTGGCTGGTGTTGCTGCTGGTCGCGATCCCGGTGGCCTCCGACACGGGCGGTTTCTTCGCCGGGTCCTACTTCGGCAAACACAAGATGGCGCCGAATGTCAGCCCGAAGAAGACCTGGGAGGGCATGGCTGGATCAGTGGCGCTCGCCACCGTGGCCGGAGTCGGCGGGATGATCCTGATGGACCGGCCGTGGTACTTCGGGCTGGCGTTGGCGCTCCTCGGATCGTTCTCGGCGACCCTCGGCGATCTCGCCGAATCGATGCTGAAACGCTCCATCGGCATCAAAGACATGGGTTCGCTGCTGCCGGGGCACGGCGGTGTGCTCGACCGAGTCGACTCGATCCTGATGACCGCTCCGTTCGCGTACACGGTGCTCGCGTTGCTGGGCGGCGGGGTGTTCGGATGAGCCAGGCGGACTCGCCTGCGCGGCGGGACGGTGTGGGGCGGCCCGGCCCGGCGCCGGAAGCGGCGTTCGCCGCTAAGGGCGCGGACGGTCTCGGCGTGTCCGCCCCTGCGGTGGCCACCGCAGCGCACCGCACCAGGGCGGCCAAGCCGCCGCCGCACCTGGCCGACCTCGCCCCCGAGGAACGTGACGCCTGGGCGGAAAGCCTCGGCCTCCCCAGGATGCGCGCGAGGCAAGCGGCGCGGCACTATTTCTCGCGGCTGGAACGGTCGGCATCGTACATGACTGACCTGCCCGCGGCAGGCCGGGACCAACTGGTGGCCACTTTGTTGCCGGAGCTCTTGACGGAGGTGGCTCGGCAGACGACGGACCGCGGCCGAACCGTCAAAACGCTGTACCGGTTGTGCGACTCGTCCGCTGTCGAGACGGTGCTGATGGCGTACCCCGGGCGGGTCACCCTGTGCGTCTCCAGCCAAGCGGGCTGCGGCATGGCGTGCCCGTTCTGCGCGACGGGCAAACTGGGCCTCAAACGCAACCTCACGGCCGCGGAGATGCTGGAACAAGTGCGACTCGCGGCCAGAGCGGCCGGGGCGGGCGCGCTCGGCGAGCCGGCGCGGCTGAGCAACGTCGTGTTCATGGGGATGGGTGAGCCGCTGGCGAACTACCGCGCGCTGGAACGGACGCTGCGTGGGATCGCGGGCGGCCAGGCGGAAGGCTTCGGCATCTCGGCGCGGAACGTGACCGTCTCCACGTGCGGGCTGATCCCCGGGATCGACCGGCTCGCGGGCGAAGGCCTCCCGGTGCGCCTGGCGTTGTCGCTGCACGCGCCCGACGACGAGACGCGCGACCGCCTGGTCCCCGTCAACCGGCGCTACGGGGTGGCGGCCACGCTGGCGGCGGCCCACCGATACCACCTGGCGACGGGGCGGCGCGTGTCCATCGAATACGCGCTGATCCGCGACATCAACGATCAGGCGTGGCGCGCGTCCCAACTCGCCGAGCGACTCTGCCAGTATGGAACAAGGTGGGTCCACGTGAACCCAATACCCTTAAACCCTGTGGAGGGCTCAGTTTGGGCGGCGAGCCGGCCTGAGGCGCAAGACGCGTTCGTGCGCCGACTGGCCCAAGCCGGGCTGACGGTCACCCTCAGGGACACGCGGGGACGGGACATCGACGGGGCTTGCGGACAGCTAGCCGCTAAGGAGGTAGCGAAGTAATGGCCGATCTATTCCGACGGGCAAAAGGTGGCCGGGGTTACGACGCGCGGGAAGTCGACGACTTCTTCGCCCGCGCGCAGGCCGTCTACGAGGGGCGGTCCTCGGAGACGATCACCCCGGAAGATGTGCGCAACATCGCCTTCTCGCAGATCAAGGGCGGATACGACGAACCGCAGGTGGACGGCGCTTTGGACCGGCTCGATTCGGCGTTCACCCGCAAACAGCGGTCGGAGTTCATCGCCGCTTACGGGCAACAGGCGTGGCTGGACAAGATCGTGGACCTGGCGACCACGCTGTACGACAGGTTGGGGCGCCCGGACGGGAAGAAGTTCGCGCCCGCGGACCGCGGCAAGTCGGCCTACGACAGAACCCAGGTCGACGCGCTGCTGCGGCGGCTCGCCGACTACTTCAACAGCGGGGCGTCGCTGACCTCGGACGAGATCCGGCACGCGGTCTTCACCGCGGTGCGCGGCAAACGCGGCTACGCGATGGGACCGGTCGACGCCTACCTCGACCGCGCCCTGGAAGTCCTGGTCGCGGCCGAGTAGGCGGGTGGCGGCGTCAGCCGCCCAGGTGCAGCACCAGATGGCCCCAGAAGAACATGTTGACGGCGACCATGATGCAGCCGGCGATGGCGATCAGCACGCCGGCCTTGTTCATGTCCGTGATCCGGAGCATGCCTGAGGAGTAGGCGACCGCGTTAGGCGGTGTGCCGGCCGGCATCATGAACGCGCAGGACGCCGCCATCGCGACGGGCAACGCGAGCAACGCCGGCGACCGCCCGAGGGCCAAGGCGACGGAGCCGAACAACGGGATGAGGGTGGCCGCGGCGGCGGTGTTGGACATGAACTCGGTGATGATCCAGGTCAGGAGGCAGCACGTCAGGATCAACCAGAACGTCGGCAGTGTGCCGAGGCCCCTGACCTGCTGTCCGATCCACGCCGCCAGGCCGGACGCGTCGACTTGCGCCGCCACCGACAGGCCCCCGCCGAACAGGTAGAGGATCCCCCACGGCAGGTCCCTCAGATCGCCCCAGTTCATCAGCGCCCGGCCCGGCCGCTTGAACGAGACGGGCGTGAGGAACAACACGAAGACCACGGCGACGGCGATCAGCTCATCACTGATCCCGGTGTTCTCCAACCCGAGCCAATCTTCGATGAACCCGTGTGTGATCCACGCGAACGCGCAGATCAGGAACACGACCCCGACGCGGCGTTCCGGGCCGCGGAAGGGCCCCAGCTTCGCCAGCTCCGCGCGCATGACCTCCTTGTGGCCGGGGATCGGCTCGTTCCACGATGGCGGGCAGCTGACGAACGCGAGCAGTGCCCATCCGATCACCAGGAAGACAGCCCAAAGCGGTATGCCGAGCTTCATCCAGTCGAAGAAGGAGATGTCGATCCCTTGTTCCGCGAGGTACCCCAGGGCGATGCCGTTCGGCGGGGACGCGATCGGCGTCCCGAAAGAGCCGATTGACGCGCCGTAGGCGATCGCCAGCATCATCCCGACCTGGAACTTGCGGTCTTGGCGTTTGGTGACCGATTCGACCAGCTTCAGCACGGATGTGGCGATCGGGAGCATCATGACGGCCGTCGCGGTGTTAGACACCCACAGGGAGAGGAACGATGTCGCCGCCATGAATCCGAAGATCACGCCGCGCGGCTTGGACCCGACCACCGAGACGACCCAGATCGCGACCCGTCGGTGGAGGTTCCAGCGTTCCATCGCCATGGCGAGCACAAAGCCGCCGAGGAACAGGAAGATGGTCTTGTTCGCGTATGGCGCGGCGGCCTCGTCGATCCTGGGCGTGACGTGCAGCAGCGGGAAGGCCACCAACGGGATGAAGGCTGTCACATACAGGGGCAGGACCTCTGTCATCCACCACACGGCCATGAGGCACAGCGTGCCGGCGACGAGGGCGCCGGCACGCTGATCCGCGATCCCGACCACGTCCTTCGGCGTCACGTCCGGCATATTCCAGGCGCACAGTGCGAACAGCGCCGGCCCCAGCACCAGGCCCAGGCGGCGTCGCGTGACCCAACGGTGCCGGTGCTCCGGCAAGATGTGCACTTCTTTGCGCTCGGCGCTGGGCATTGTTCGACCTGCCATGGGCTCGCTCCTTGAGATCTGGCGGACTGGAAAAACGGGTGACCCCGTAGAAAATTACCGGGCGGCCGCGCGCCGTCCAACGGTCTTTGGGCTCAACTGCGCCATCTGCCGCGCTGCCGCGCTGCCGTGCTTCAGATCAGAAGACGGCGGGCCCGCGAAAAGGACCTCGGCGGTGCTGTAAGCTGGGGAGTCGCCGTGCAACGGCCGCGGTTCGGAGAGCCCGGGTGGACAAGCCCCGACGCGCCGCGCAGCAAGCAACCAGAAGGAGTGATGCGAGCCATGCCGCTTGACAAGGCCGTGAAAGCTAAGATCATCGACGAATACGCGACCCACGAGGGCGACACAGGCTCGCCTGAGGTGCAGATCGCGCTGCTGACCCAGCGGATCAAGGACCTCACCGAGCACTTCAAGGTCCACACGCACGATCACCATTCGCGCCGTGGCCTGCTCCTGCTGGTTGGTCAGCGCCGCCGGCTGCTGGGCTATCTGGCGTCGATCGACGTCGAGCGGTACCGTTCGGTCATCGCACGCCTCGGTCTGCGCCGCTAGCGGCGTCAGCCGGCGGCACACAACTGAATACGTCAACGAGCCAGAAGCGAACGCGCTGACTCGCGGTCCTCGGTAGTGGCTTCCGTAAACCGGCAGCGGCATACGTGAGCCTCAATCGAAGACCGCACGGCGGGTGTTCTGGCTGAAGACCTGCGGCCGCGTTGGCCGCGCGAACTCATCAGAAGAGGAGGGCACCCGTGGAGGGCCCTGAGATCACATTCACTGAGGCCGTCATCGACAACGGCCCGTTCGGCAAGAGAATCGTGCGCTTCGAGACGGGGAGGCTCGCCAAACAGGCGGGCGGCTCCGTGACGGCGTACCTGGACCAGGAGACCGTGGTGTTGTCGACCACGACTGCTGGAAAACACCCCAAGGACCAGTTCGACTTCTTCCCCTTGACGGTTGACGTCGAGGAGCGGATGTACGCCGCGGGCAGGATCCCCGGCAGCTTCTTCAGGCGGGAGGGCCGCCCCACCACCGACGCGGTGCTCGCCTGCCGCCTGATCGACCGGCCGCTGCGGCCGCTGTTCGTCAAAGGGCTGCGCAACGAGGTCCAAGTCGTGGAGACCGTGCTGGCCATCCACCCGGAGGACGCCTACGACGTGTTGGCCATCAACGCGGCGTCCCTGTCCACCCAGATTTCCGGGCTGCCGTTCTCGGGGCCGGTGGCCGCGACGCGCATCGCCCTGATCGAGGGCCGCTGGATCGCGTTCCCGCGCTGGAGCGACCGTGAGCGGGCAGTCTTCGAGATGGTGGTGGCGGGCCGGATCGTCGGCGACGATGTGGCGATCGCCATGATCGAGGCGGAAGCCGGCGAAAAGGCCTGGGACCTGATCACCGCCCACGGCGCCACGGCGCCGACCGAGGACGTGGTGGCGGGCGGCCTGGAGGCGGCGAAGCCGTTCCTGCGGGAACTCGCATTGGCCCAGGGGCGGCTGGCTGATCAGGTGGCGACGGAGACCCGCGAGTTCCCGCTGTTCCCCGACTACCTCCCCGACGCGTATGACGCGACCCGCCAAGTGGTCCTCGCCAAGCTCAGCGAAGCGATCAAGATCGCGGACAAACAAGAACGCGAAGCCCAGTTCGACGAGGCGAAGGACCTGGCGGTGGGGGCCCTGGAGGAGAACTTCCCGGGCCGGGAGAAGGAGATCGCCGCGGCGGTCCGCTCGATCACCAAGGAACTGGTCCGCGAACGCGTGCTGCGCGATGGCGTGCGCATCGACGGGCGCTCCCTGCGCGCGATCCGCACCCTGTCCGCCGAGGTCGAGGTGCTTCCTCGGGTGCACGGTTCCGCGCTCTTCGAGCGCGGCGAGACCCAGATCCTCGGCGTGACCACTTTGAACATGTTGCGCATGGAGCAGCAGATCGACTCGCTCAGCCCGGTGGCGCACAAGCGGTACATGCACAACTACAACTTCCCGCCGTATTCGACCGGTGAGACCGGCCGGGTTGGCAGCCCGAAGCGCCGCGAGATCGGCCACGGGGCGTTGGCCGAACGGGCCCTCGTGCCGGTGTTGCCGAGCCGTGAGGACTTCCCGTACGCGATCCGTCAGGTCTCGGAGGCGCTCGGATCGAACGGCTCCACCTCCATGGGTTCAGTGTGCGCGTCCACGTTGTCGCTGCTCAACGCCGGCGTGCCCCTCAGGGCGCCGGTGGCCGGCATCGCGATGGGGCTGATGAGCGACACCGTGGACGGCGAGGTCCGTTACGCCGCGCTGACTGACATCCTTGGCGCCGAGGACGCGTTCGGGGACATGGATTTCAAGGTCGCCGGCACCGGTGAGTTCATCACCGCGATCCAACTCGACACCAAGCTGGACGGCATCCCCGCGTCCGTCCTGGCCAGCGCGTTGAACCAGGCGCTCGAAGCCCGGTTGCACATCCTGAACGTGATGTCCAGCGCGATCGACGGGCCGGATGAGATGAGCCCGTTCGCGCCGCGCGTCATCTCGGTCAAGGTTCCCGTGGACAAGATCGGCGAGGTGATCGGGCCGAAGGGCAAGATGATCAACCAGATCCAGGACGAGACTGGCGCCGAGATCTCGATCGAGGACGACGGCACGGTTTACATCGGCGCCACCGACGGTCCGTCCGCCGAGGCGGCTCGCCGCGCGATCAACGCCATCGCCAACCCGCAGATGCCCGAGGTCGGGGAGTCGTTCGTCGGGACGGTGGTCAAGACGACCACGTTCGGCGCGTTCGTCTCGCTCACGCCGGGCAAGGACGGCCTGTTGCACATCTCCCAGATCCGCCGTCTGGTGGGCGGCCGCCGTGTCGAGAACGTCGAAGACGTCCTGCAAGTCGGCCAGAAAGTGCAAGTCAAGGTCGCTGAGATCGATCCGCGCGGCAAGCTCTCGTTGCACGCTGTGGTGGACGATGCCGACGGGTCGGCCCCGGACGGCCAGGCCGGCGGCGGGAACTCAAGCGGGGCGGCGCGTCCTAGCGAGAGCGAGGGCTCGGATGGCGCCGGGAACGGCTCGAACGAGGGCCGGGGGGATCGTTCGCGGCGCCGCCGGGAGCGGCACGCCCGCGTCCACGACGACCGCGACGAGTAGCCGACGATCGGTGGATCGAGGCTAAGGAACACTCATGGGTTTGATCGTCTGGCCAGGCCTCGAAGGACGTGTGAAGGCTGTCGAACTCCCGACCGGGGTGCGGGTGTTGACCCAGGTGGCGAGCGAGACGCGATCCGCGACCATCGGGTTCTGGGCGCCAGTCGGCTCCAGGGACGAGGCGCCCGGCGAACACGGCGCCACTCACTTCCTGGAACACCTGCTGTTCAAGGGCACCTCGAAGCGGACCGCGATGGACATCGCGATCGAGTTCGACGCGATCGGTGGCGAATTCAACGCGTCCACATCCAAAGAGGCGACCGCGTATTACGCGCGGGTCTTGGCGGAGGACGCCCCCGTCGCGGTGGACGTGTTGGCGGACATGGTGACCTCCTCCTTGTTGGACCGGCTCGACTTCGAGAACGAGCGCGGTGTCATCTTGGAGGAGCTCGCCATGAACCAAGACGATCCGGCTGACGTCGCCGGCGAAGCCTTCGCCGCGGCGGTGTTCGGCGAACATCCGTTGGGGCGTCCCATCTCGGGGCGGGTGGAGGACATCCAAGCGGTCACGCGGGACCAGGTCTGGGACCACTACCAGCGGTACTACTCGCCCCCGCGGCTGGTTGTCGTGGGGACGGGCGCCATCGACCCGGACGCCTTCGTCGAGTGTGTCGCAGAAGCGTTGGAGCGTGGCGGATGGGGCGCTGGGACGCGCGGTTCGGCATCGTCCATCCCACGGCGGTCGACCGTCCGCACTGTCGCGCTCCCTGATCGGGGCACGTCCGTGACGCTCGCTAAACCGACAGAGCAGGCGCAGGTCCTGGTCGGCTGCGAGGGGTTGATCATCACGGACGCACGGCGGTACACGATGGCGGCGCTGGTCGTGGCGTTGGGCGGGGGCATGTCCTCGCGGCTGTTCCAAGAGATTCGGGAACGGCGTGGACTGGCGTATTCGACGTATTGCTTTGTCTCGCAGTTCTCCGACGCGGGAATGTTCGGGCTTTACGCCGGGTGCGCCCCGGGGGCCGTGGGCGAGGTGGCACGGCTGCTGGACGCGGAGTGGGAACGACTCGCCGCCGACGGGTTGGCGGATGAGGAGCTGGCGCGGGTCAAAGGTCATATCAAGGGCGCGTCGCTGTTGGACCTGGAGGAGCCGTATTCGACGATGAACAGCTTGGCTCAGGCGGAGATGACCACGGGAGAAGTGCTGTCGGTGAAGGAGATGACCGCGCGGCTCGACGCGGTGACCGGCGATCAGGTGCGCGCGTTGGCGGCGGAGCTGGCGGAGCGGCCCCGGTCGCGTGTGGTGTTGGGACCGGCTTAGGCGGCCGGGCACTTGGCATTCGGACGGGAGAAGAGGACCCGATGGACTTGGACGTGGATCTCGACGGTTTGAGTGTGGCGCGCTCGGCGCGGACCTTGAAATGGGATGTCGCCGAGGGTGAACTGCCGATGTGGGTGGCGGACATGGATTTCCCGCCCCCGGAGGCGGTCCGCCGAGCCGTGGCCGAGGTGGCCGCCGAGGCGCGGTTCGGTTATGCGAGCACCATCCCACGGCCGCTCGGCGAGGCGCTCAGCGGTTGGTACGCGCGCCGCCACGACACGGTGATCGACCCGTCCTGGGTGCTGTTCTCGCCGGGTGTGAACCTGGGGATCGGCTCGGTGTTGCGGACTTTGACGGCGCCGGGTGACGAGGTCGTCACTCTGACCCCCAACTATCATCATTTCTTCCACACGATCACGACCAACGGGCGGGTGCTGGCCGCCTCGGAGATGATCTTCGCGGACGGGCGCCACCAGATCGACTGGGAGGATCTGGAGGCGCGGCTCGCCTCGCCGCGCGCCACGGCGTTCTTGGTCTGCAACCCGCACAACCCGACCGGGCAGCTCTGGGACGCGCCCACTCTGAGGCGGTTCGGTGAGATCGCGGCCGCTTGCGGGGCGTTTGTCATCTGCGACGAGATCCATGGTGATCTGACCGATCCGGGGGCGCGTCACAACCCGTGGCTGCGGGTGTTCGCGGGGGGCGGGGCTGTTGGGGGCGGGTCTGCTGGGGGCGCGTCTGCCGAGAGCGCGGCTGGCGGTGTGGCCGGCGGGCTCGCGGGGAACCGGGCTGACAGTGGGGCAGGCGAACCTGTCGGAGGCGCGGCTGGGGTGGTTATGGCCACATCCACGTCTAAGCCGTTCAACATCGCGGGTTTGCACAGCGCCGCGTTGGTGATCCCGGATCCCATCCAGCGGGCCCGCGTCGCCGCGGGCCTCAGTCGGGACGACCTGGCGGAACCAAACTCCTTCGCCATCCCCGCCGCCGTCGCGGCTTACGCGGAGGGCGGTCCGTGGCTTGACGCGGTCCGCGCCTACGTCGCCGCGAACCGGGCGTTCGCGGTCGACGAGTTGGCTCGTCTCGCGCCCGAAGCCCGCCCGGTCGAGTCGCGGGCGACGTATCTCATGTGGATCGACGTGCGCGCTTGGACTCATGACTCGGCGGGCTTCGCGCGGCGCTTGCGCCGCGCGACCGGTTTGGTGATCGACCCTGGCGTCCGGTTCGGGCCAGGTGGCGAGGGCTTCGCACGCCTCAATTTGGCGGCGCCGCGGTCGCGGGTGGCGGACGGGATCGGGCGGCTGGTGCGTGGGCTTGAAGCTGAGGCGACGGCCGGCTGAGGGGGCCGCGGTCGCGGGTGCGGACGGCATCGGGCGGCTGGCGCGTGGGCTTGAAGCTGAGGCGACGGCCGGCCGCGCGGGCTGATGGCGGGTAACCTTGGCGCATGACGGACCGGATGGCTGTGGCGGTGTTGGGCGCGCGGGGGCGCATGGGGCGAACGGTGGTCGAGGCGGTCGCCGCGGCGCCGGACATGTTCTTGGCCGCGGAACTCGACCTGGGCGACCCGGTCGCCGCGGCGGCGGAAGCGGGCGCGCGGGCGGCGGTCGACTTCACGGCGCCGGGCGCCACGGAGGCGAACGTCCACGAACTGATCGACCTGGGGATCCATGCGGTGGTCGGCACCACCGGCTGGGATGACGCCGCTCTGGGCCGGGTGCGCGAACACTTGACCGCGGCGCCGGGCGTTGGCGTGGTGGTGGCGCCGAACTTCGCGCTGGGCGCGGTCTTGGCGATGAGCTTCGCGGCGAAGGCGGCGCCGCTGTTCGAATCCGTGGAAGTGATCGAGCTGCATCACCCGGACAAGGTGGACGCGCCATCGGGCACGGCTCGGGCCACGGCGGCTGGGATCGCCGCAGCCCGGGCGGCGGCCGGGCGCCCGCCAGCTCCCGACGCGACCATCCCGGAGCGGTCGTTGGCTGGGGCGCGGGGCGTCGGAATCGGCGGGGTGGCCGTCCATGCGGTTCGGCTGCGCGGGCTGGTGGCCCACGAGGAGATCCTGTTCGGCAACCCGGGAGAGTGCCTGACCATCCGGCACGACTCGTTGGACCGGGTCAGCTTCATGCCGGGAGTGCTGCTGGCCGTCCGGCGGGTGGGGGAGCGGCCGGGGTTGACCGTGGGGCTGGAGAACTTGCTGGACCTGTGATCGGCCGGCTGGGCTGGCGCTGGTCGGCGGGTCGGCGCCGGTTGGCGGGTCGGGTTATTGGCGTAGAACCTCTTTGAGCTTGGTGGTGGCGGCGTCCACGCTGGCCTGGTCGGGGATCATGACATAGAGCTTCATCGAACCCATCGAATAGGTGGGCTCGCTGGCGCCCTCGCCGTCCACGCTCATGGACTGGACATTCCAAGAGCCACCGCTGTCGAGGAGTTGCTTGACCAGGTTGCTGATCTGGGAGCGGGGCACATTCATCTCCATGGCGTCGGCCAAAGCGCCCAGCAGTTCGTTGTAGCGCAGCAGGTTGGAACGCTGCGATCCTTTGGCGATCAGCGCCTCGATCACCAGCTGCTGGTTCTTGCCGCGCTGCTGGTCGCCTTCGGCGAAAGCCTTGCGTTCCCGGCTGAACGCGAGGGCCGCCTTGCCGTCCAAGTGGTTCAGGCCCTGGGCGAACCGCTGACCGGTGACCGTGGTGAACGCCTGCGGCGAGTTCACGTCGATCCCACCGACCAAGTCGACCATCTTGATCAGGGAAGAGAAGTTGACCCGCGCGTAGTAGTCGATCTGCACGCCGTAAAGATCTTGGAGCGTGTCGATGGATTCCTGCACGCCGTAAATCCCGGCGTGGGTCAGCTTGTCTTTGGTGGGGCCATAGCCATGCAGTTTGACGTAGTAGTCGCGAGGTGTGTTGACCAACAGGATCTGCCCGGTGTTCGGGTTCACCGCCATCAACATGTTGACGTCTGAGCGCGAGACGCTGCTGATCGGCCCGGACGTGTCGATCCCCGAGATGTAGACCAGGAACGGCTCGCCTATCTCGGCGGCGTCGGTTGGAGGCGTCGGCGCCACCAGCGCCGTGGTGATGTCGAAGGTGTAGAGCACCTGGGTGGCGTCGAAGAATGCGTTGTCGGCCTCCTCGTAGGCGGCGTAGATGCTGGAATCCATCACCGCCGCCTCGAACCGTCCGGCCGTCAGCTGCTGGGTGAGCGTGCCCTGGTCGCCGCAGGTCGCGAACTCCGCTGAGAACTTCTCCCGGAGGTGGGTCTCCACGCCCTCGCGGTTCGGGTCGCCCGTCAGCTCGCCGATCGTGGCCCCCTGGAGGGATTCCTCAGTTGAGTCGTGCTCATCCAGGGCTATCACGCTGTAGCCGCGGGTCGGCAGTTGCGGCGCGACATCCTCGAAGAAACCGCTGACGTCCCAAGACGCTTTGAGCGCCACCGCTTCGAGGCTGATCCCTAACAGCGCCACCAGCGCCAGAGCCGTGAACCGCGCCCAGGAGGGTGGCGCTTTCGTCAGCCACAGACCGAGGCCGACGCCGCCGACCGCCGCCAGGCCCGCTGCTGTCAGGCCCGCGATCCAGAGCGTCGGCAGCATCTCCAAGCGGTTCACCGTCACCAGGGCCGCTAGGCCGCCCACGACCAGCGCCACCACCAGCACCCGGCCAAGGCACGTCGCGAACAGTTCTGGCGCGGTCGCTTCGCCGGACGGCATCGTACCTTGGCGGCTGTGCTTACAGGAACCCCTGTGAGAGCGATCTCGCATGCGGGTGTTGGCCTCTCCTCGGCTGCCTCTTTAACGTCCCAAGGCTACCAAGGTGGCCCGGCAACGCCCGGTCCACTCGCCGAGCCAGCTGCCGCCGGGTCGGGTGATCGACACATCGTTCCACATGCTGGGAGCCGACGGGCGCGGCGGTTGGCGAACCAAGCTGCCGCGTGGGATTGTCGCGGTCACGCCCACCGGCGCACCGACCCGCCCACACACAGCAGCGAGGCCCGACATGACATACCGCATCCCAGCCACCCGCCAAGTCGACGCGACCTGGACGCCGCCTCCGCGGCGGGTCCTCGTGGCCGACAGGTTGTTCACCGGGGAGGAGCCGGCGTATCGGGGCTCGGGCTCCGGCGGTGGCTCGGGCTCGGGCTCGGGCGTCGGCGGCGGCTCCCGCCGCCAGGCTGTCGCAATCGCGGACGGCGTGATCGCCTGGGTCGGGGATGCGGCGGAACTGCCCGCGAGCTTTGCAGGCTGGGACCGTTCGGATCACGCCGGAGCGGCCATACTGCCGGGGCTGGTTGAGACGCACGCGCACCTCGGAGCCTATGTTTGGGCCGCGCAAATCGATGTGCCGGACCCGAGCCAACACAGCGACGCCTGGGAGGTCCTGTCGGCGGCGAAAATCGCCCGTCAGCTCGCGTCCCTTGGCGTGACGACCGTCCAATCCTTGGGGGCGCGGTCGTATGCGGATGTGGTGTTGCGTGAAGCCATCAAAGCGGGCCTGATCGCGGGCCCAAGAATTGTCGCGTCCGGGCCGCCCGTCACACTGACCGGCGGCCACGACTGGAACGACGGCGTCGAGGTCGATTCGATCCGGGACATTCTGCGAGCCGTCCGTGAACATCACAAGGCCGGCGCGGATGTCATCAAAGTGATGGCGACTGGTGGCTTCATGTCACATTCGACTGCGCCCTGGAACGCGCAATTCACCGTCGCGGAGTTGACCGCGCTGGCGGATGACGCGCATCGGCTCGGCAAGCGGGTGGCCGCCCACGCCCACGGCACTGAGGGAATCAGGCGGGCGGCTGAGGCGGGGTTCGATTTCATCGCGCACGGCAGCTTTGTCGCGGCGGACGGTTCGACTCGGTTCGATCCGGCGGTGGCGGACCTGATCGCCGCCAGGGGTATTTTCGTGGACCATTGCGCGGTGCCGTCCTATCCCGCGGTCGCGGATGAGCCGGCCGCCGCCCGCGCTTTCGACCTGTACCAGCGCGGGGTGCTGGTTGTGGTGGGGCACGACATCGGCGCCGTGCATCCGGCGAGCGCCTACACCTTCGGCCTGCGCCAGCTTGAGGCGGTCGGCCTGCCGCGGGCCGAGGTCCTGATCGCCGCCACCTCCAGGGGTGCCGCGGCGGTCGGTTTGGCCGGTGTGACCGGGGTGTTGGCGCCTGGCTACGCGGCGGATCTGATAGTGGTCGAGGGCGACCCGTTGGCGGACCTGCGCGCTCTCGAGCGGTTGACAGAAGTGGTGATCGGCGGCCGGACGTTCCTCCGCGAAGCGGTTGCGCCGTTCGATCCAGCGACGCGTTTCGGGCGGCCGGAAGGATTGCCGCTGCCCGATGACGTCCGCGCCGCTCACCTAGACCACTTGCGCCGGGCGGCCGCTCACCCGCTGCCGCTGGGCTGACTCCGGGCTGGGGCGCGGGGCGCGGAAGTCTACACTTCTCGCTTCTGGCGGGAGAAGTGTAGGAATCGTCAGCCTCGCCCGGATTGGTGTCCACTGGGTCTGGGTGGCCGCGGGGCGCCGACCTGCGGAAACGGGTCCGGGGGGAGTTCGCGGTGATCACCCGGGCCGTGGGTG
>JAITLE010000143.1 GCA_031278075.1 Bifidobacteriaceae bacterium
TCCAACCGCGCCAGCTCCGCCAGGCAGCGCCGCGCCCAGGCGAACGTCCGGGCCACCGCCAACTCCTGGTAGCCGCGAGAGTTCATCAAGGTGGTGCACTCGTCGAAAGCGAAAATCACGTCGGCCCCGAGCAGCCGTTGCACCCGCGTCGAGACCTCCGGCGTGAAGCGGTGGCGCGAGCCGTCGATGTGGGAGCGGAAGGTCACCCCGTCGTCGTCGACCTGGGCCATGCGGTCGGCCCGCCGGGCGATCACCTCCGAGTCGGCCAGGCCGGCCGTGTCCATGGCCAGCACCTTCTTGAAGCCCGCCCCGAGCGAGAGCACCTGGAAGCCGCCCGAGTCGGTGAAGGTCGGCCCGGGCCAGTTCATGAACCGCCCCAGCCCGCCGGCCTCGGCCACCACCTCCGCGCCCGGCCGCAGGTAGAGGTGGTAGGCGTTGGCCAGAAGGGCTTGCGCGCCCAGCGCCGCCATCTGCTCCGGGGTCGCGCCCTTGACCGCCGCCGCCGTCGCCACCGGCACAAACGCGGGGGTCTTGATCTCGCCGTGGGGGGTTCGGATGACGCCGGCCCGCCCCCGCGCCCCCGCCAGCCGCGCCGTCACCTCGAAGCTGAATTCCGCTGAACTCACGTCACCACCGTGCCACAACCGCCGCCGTCCCCGCGCCGCCTGCCACCGCCCGCCGCCCGCCAGAGCACGATGCCGCCCGGCCCGGCTCCGCGGGTCCGCCCGCGCCGCCGCCTCCTAACGCCCGCCGCCCGCCAGAGCATGATGCCGCCCGGCTCGGTTCGGCGATCCGCCCGCGCGCCGCCTCCTAACGCCCGCCGCCCGCCAAAGCACGATGCCGCTCGGCTCGGTTCGGGGATCGGCCGGCGCCGCCGCGTTTGGCCGCGTTTGGCCCCGCCGGACGCCGTCGGCAACAATTACGCATCACGCGCGTGGCGTTATTACGCCGCTGACCAGCGGGTTTGTGGCGGCGGCGTGACACGTCGGGGCAGTCGCTTAGGGTAGATTTACCGACCGGGAGTTTCCTTGTCTGTCCATCTGAGCGCCCCGGATCCTGGAGGTCTTGAGTGAGTTCGATAAGCCAAGCGCGGCCAGAGACGACGCCGATGCCCGCGGCCAAGCGTCCCGGCACCGAGCCGCCCCCACGTCCCGAGACGTGGGTTTTGAAAGTGATCCAGGCCGCCACCGGGTCGGTGTTCGTGGCCTTCGTCTTATTCCATTTGGCGGGCAACCTCAAGGTTTACTTGCCGGACGACCCCCAACTTCACTTCAACGAGTACGCCCACTGGCTGCGCGGCCTGCTAAACCCGCTGCTGCCGGGCGAGACGTTCCTGTGGCTGTTCCGGGCGGCGCTGGCGCTGTGCCTGGTGCTGCACGTCTACGCCGGTCTGACGATCTGGGCCAGGGCGCGGCGGGCGCGCGGCCGCTTCGGGCGCTCCATCACCGCCACCAAGCACCATCTGTTCGGCCGCACCATGATCTGGAGCGGGCTGATCATCCTGGCGTTCATCGTCTTCCACCTGCTGGACCTGACGATCGGCCGAGGCGTCGAGTCCAAACAGTTCAGCAGCGCGCCGACTTACCCGCTGGAGGGCACCGACGGGGTCGTGGACGCCTACGCCAACCTGGTGCACTCCTTCGAGCGGCTGCCGGTGGCGATCTTCTACGTGGTGGTCATGCTGGTGGTGGCGTTCCACCTGAGCCACGGCATCTGGTCCATCATCAACGACTTCGGCGGCACCGCCCGCCGCACCCGCAACGTCTTCCTGTTCCTCGCGGACGTGATCGCGTTGATCGTGGTGATCGGCAACGCCTCGATCCCGCTGGCCGTACTCGCAGGAGGAATCACGCTATGAGCGCCAAGACCGCACGCGGCGGAAAGACGCCGGAAGGGGCCTCGGGCGGCCTCCAGATCGAAGACCTGCGGGTGGTGGGCCGTCCGCTGGACGGCCAAGTCCCAGACGTCCACCCCCGCGACGCCTGGACCGACCGCAAACTGCACTACAACCTGGTGAACCCGTCCAACCGGTCGAAGTTCAAAGTCATCGTGGTGGGGACGGGGCTGGCCGGGGCCGGGACCGCCGCCGCCCTCGGCGAACTGGGCTACGACGTCGACGTCTACTCGTTCCACGACGTGCCGCGCCGGGCCCACTCGATCGCCGCCCAAGGCGGGATCAACTCGCCCCGCGGGCGCAAGGTCGACAACGACTCGATCGACCGCTTCGTCAAGGACACCGTCAAGGGCGGCGACTATCGCGGCCGCGAGCAGGACGCCTACCGCCTGGGCGAGGAGGGCGCCCGGGTGATCAACCACATGCAGGCCATCGGCGTCGCCTTCGCCCGCGAGTACGGCGGCCAGCTGGCCACCCGGTCGTTCGGCGGGGTGCAGGTGTCGCGGACCTATTACACCCGCGGCCAGACCGGCCAGCAGTTGGAGTTGGCGGCGGCGCACGCGCTGTCGCGCCAGGTGGCGGCCGGCACCTGCAAGCTGCACTCGCGCCAAGAGATGCTGGACCTGATCGTCAAAGACGGCCGCGCCCAAGGGATCGTCGCCCGCGACCTCGTCACCGGCGAGGTCCGGGCGCAGACCGCCCACGCGGTGATCTTGTGCACCGGCGGCTACGGGAACATTTACTACAAGGCGACGTTGGCCAAGAACTCGAACGCGACCGCCATCTGGCGGGCCCACAAGCGCGGCGCCTACTTCGGCAACCCCTGCTTCGTCCAGATCCACCCGACGGCGCTGCCGTTGATGTCGCAGTGGCAATCGAAGAAAACCCTGATGTCGGAGTCGCTGCGCAACGACGGTCGGATCTGGGCGCCACGCCAAAAAGGCGACGACAGGGACCCCAACACGATCCCCGAAGACGAGCGCTTCTACTTCCTCGAGGAGCGCTACCCGGCCTTCGGCAACCTGGTCCCACGCGACGTCGCCTCACGCAACATCCGCGAGCGGATCGACGCCGGCTACGGCGTCGGATCCCTCAGAAACGCGGTCTACCTGGACTTCCGCACCGGGATCGAACGCCTGGGGGCGAAACTCATCCGCGAGCGCTACTCCAACCTGTTCGACATGTACGAGGAGTTGACAGGCGAGGACCCGTACCAGACGCCGATGCGGATCGCCCCGTCGGTCCACTTCACCATGGGCGGCCTGTGGTCTGACTACGACCAGATGACCTCCATCCCCGGCCTGTTCGTCGGCGGCGAGGCCAGCTGGGCCTACCACGGCGCCAACCGCCTCGGCGCCAACTCGCTGCTCTCGGGCTGCGTCGACGGCTGGTTCACGCTGCCCTACTCGGTCCCGAACTATTTGGCCGGCCTGCTCGGCACGGCCCCGCTCGACCCGGCCGACCCGGCGGTGGACCAGACCATCGCGGACGTGAGGGACGGCATCGTGCGTCTGCTGGAGAACAACGGCTCCCACGGCCCCGACCACTTCCACGAGAAACTGGGCGCGATCATGGACCGCTACGCCTCGGTCTCGCGCGACCCGGAGGGCCTGGCCAAGGCCATCGGCTTGATCCGGGAGCTGCGGGAGGAGTTTTGGCGGGACGTCAAAGTGGTGGGCGATGGCGACCGGCTGAACCAGGAGCTCGAGACCGCCGGGCGCGTGGCCGACTACCTCGAGCTGGCGGAGCTGGTGTGCGTGGACGCGCTCGACCGCGACGAGTCGGCGGGGGCCCACTTCCGCACCGACCATGAGATCGACGGCGAGGCCGAGCGCGACGACGAGGATTGGTGCTTCTGCTCCGCCTGGGAGTATCCCGGCGAGTCCGGCAAACACATCCGCAACTTGGAACCCTTGACTTTCCGGGCGGTGCCCCTGCAGCAAAGGAACTACAAGTGAGACTGATCCTTGAGATCTGGCGCCAGGACGGCCCCACGTCCGAAGGCCGCTACGAGACGCATGAAATCACCGACGCGACGCCGGAGATGTCGCTGCTGGAGCTGCTCGACCGGCTGAACCATCAGCTCGTCGAGAACGATGACGACCCGGTCGCCTTTGAGTCCGATTGCCGTGAGGGCATTTGCGGGACCTGCGGCGTCGACGTCAACGGCGTGCCGCACGGCCCCGAGGACAACGTCCCGGCCTGCGGCCAGCATGTGCGCAGCTTCAAAGACGGCCAGACGGTGCGCTTCGAGCCTTTCCGGGCCAAGGCCTTCCCGGTGTTGCGGGACCTGATCGTGGACCGGACCGGCCTGGACCGGATCATCCAGGCCGGCGGCACCGTCTCGGTCGACGCCGGGACCGCCCCGGACGCGGACACCTTGCAGATCACCCACGATGACGCCGAGCGGGCGCTCGACTTCGCCGGCTGCATCGGTTGTGGCGCCTGTGTCTCGGCCTGCCCGAACGGCGGCGCCTACCTGTTCACGGGGGCCAAGCTGTCGCATCTGGCGTTGACCCCGCATGGCCGCGAGGAGCGCGGCCGGCGCGCCCGCGGCATGGTCGCCCAGATGGAGCGCGAGTTCGGCCCCTGCTCCCAGATCGGCGAGTGCGCCCTGGCTTGCCCGGCGGACATCCCGATCGAGGCGATCGCGGCCGTCAACCGCGAGCGTCTGCGGGCCCTGTTCACAGCCAAAGCCAACTGACCGCCAAAGCCAACTGAGCGCGTCGCTTGAATGTCGGTCCTGGGGCGCGTGGTCCGATAAGGAGGATGGCTGTGGAGATCGATGAACCCGTTGAGCGTCTCCGAGCGCTTGAGCGAG
>JAITLE010000260.1 GCA_031278075.1 Bifidobacteriaceae bacterium
GGACGGCGCCGCCAAGGCAGGTCACGGCGGCCGGCTCGCCGGGGCGCTGGCGGGCGCGGCGGCCCTGGCGCTGACGCTGGGCCTGGCCGGCTGCGGCGACGGCAGCAGCAGCAGCAGCAAGTCGACGGACACGGACGCCGTCACCGAGGAAGAGGACGAGCCGGGCGCAACTGGCTTCGAGGAGTTCCCCCTCGGCGACGAGCAGATCGCCGGGCCGCTGGTCGTTGCTGGCGTCTACTTCCAGCCCGTCGACATGGAGCCGGCCGGGATGGGCCTGGCCGCCGCCGACTCCAACTTCCACCTTGAGGCGGATGTCTCCGCGGGACCGAACGATCTGGGTTACGGCCTCGGCAGCTTCGTGCCCAACCTGACAGTCGACTACAAGATCGAGACCGAAGGCGGCGCCCTGGTGCAGGAAGGGACGTTCATGCAGATGAACGCCTCTGACGGTCCGCACTACGGCGCCAACATCGCGCTGAAGGACGCCGGCGCCTACAAGGTGACCTTCATCATCCACTCCCCCGAGGAGAACGGCCACCTGCTGCACGTGGACCCGGAGACCGGCGTGACCGGCCGCTTCTGGACCGAACCGCTCGAGGTGTCCTGGGATTGGGACTACACACCCACGGAGTGGTGACCACCACGCGGACTTGAACCCTCGGTTGGAGACCGGCGCGGTCGCCGACCGATCCTGGCAGGGCACGCGGCGGCGCCGTGGGGCAGTTGGGCTGGCTCGGAACCGGCTCTTCGGCCCGCGGCGCGGCGCTAGCCTTGGGGCCATCGCGGCCGGGCGGCCGGCGCGGTCACCGTCGGAGCTGGAGGGACACAGCTTCGGCGGTAGGATTCGCGTCGGCGGCCCGGCCCAAAGAATGACAAAACGTAGGAGACACCGACTTCAGTGCTTGGACAGTTCATCACAGTGATCCAAGGCTGCGCGCCAGCCGCGCTCGTCTTGGCTGTCATGGTGATAACCGGCCGGGCGCTGAGCGGAACCGCCGCTGCACATCATGCCCGCCAAATCTCCGCCAAGAGCGGCGGGCGCAGCGGTCCCCGGGTCGCCCTGAGGCCCGCGGCTTGGGGGGGCGGCGCCGGCGCGCTGGCCGGCGCCGCCCTGGCGGCCCTCAGAGAATCCGCCCTGTTGCGCAGCCGAGAGGCCTTTTCGGCCTGGACGGCCGGCACGTTGATCGTGGCTCTGGTGGCCCTGGTGGTTTTCACTTGGTTGACGCCCACTCCCGCCACGCCTCTGCCGGCCGCGGTGGCCAGGCGCCTGGCGCAGATCCGGCGCCGGGATGGCGACCCAGCCGTTCCCCCGTCCGGCGGCGCCGACAGCCGCCAACTCGGCGGCTCCGACAACTCCCCGCCCGGCGGCGCGCCCGATCCCGCGCTCGCCGGGAGCGCCTCCGCCGCCCAGAGCGTCGCCGGCGCGGCGCGCGTCCGCGGCGCGCGGCGGGCATGGGCCGCGGCGGCTTGGAGCTGGACTGCCGCCTTGGTCGCGGCTCTGGTCCTAGCCCGGGCTCTGCCCACGGTCTTATTGCAGTTCACAAGCTTTGTCGTGCCGGGTGAGCCCATCTGGTCGACCGACTCAGCCCTCCGCGCGGCGGGCTTTGTCGCTGGGGCGGTGCTGGTCGGAATCGGCGGCGTGGCGTTGGTCCGGGCGTCCCAGGGGACGCGACCCGGCACAGGACGCGTCGCGCTGACCGCGATCGCCGCGATCGCCACGCTGACCGCGGCTGTCAACCTGATCCAGGTTTTCACGAGCCGCCAGATGATCCGGCTGCCGCGTGGGGCCTTCAACACGCTCGCCTGGCTGATCAACCACCAGACAGCGTTGCTCGCCGCGGCCGCCGTGGTGGGGCTGGCGCTGCCTTCGGTGATGCTCGTCTCCAACCTCCGGCGCGGGCCGAGCGGCCCGAATCCCGCGGCGCGGCGCCTGGTCAAAGCCACCAAACGCCGCCGCCTGCGTTACGGCGTCCTCACCTCCGGCGCGTATGTGGCGCTCGGTCTCGCGGTCACCGTGGGCGTCGCGATCGAAGAACGCGAGATAGAGCTCTCCCCGCCCGAGCCTTACGAATTGGTCGAAGGCGCCGCCCTGGTCTCCCTCGAACTGGTCGAAGACGGCCACCTGCATCGTTTCGCCTACACCGCCGCGGACGGGACCGAGGTTCGTTTCATCGTGATCAAGAAGAATGGGGTCGCCTACGGCGTGGGTCTCGACGCGTGCGAGGTGTGCGGCCCGACCGGATATTACGAGCGCGACGGGAAAATCGTCTGTCGGCGTTGCGATGTGGTCATGAACATCGCGACCATCGGCTTCAAAGGCGGCTGCAACCCGATCCCACTCGAATACACGCTCGACGGCGACTGCCTGACGGTCTCCGCCGCCGATCTCGAAGCCGCCGCGTCGATCTTCGCGTAGGGTCTGAGATGTTTTTCCGAATGGTGCGCGGCGCGCTGGCGCGGGGACGCTCGGGCAGGGTTATGATCGCCGCCACGACCGCTTTGGGGACGGCGGTCGCGACAGCGATGCTGGGCGTGATGTTCGACGTGGGCGACAAGGTCAACGAGGAGCTGAAGGCGTACGGCGCGAATATCTTGGTCCAGGGCCGCGGCGCGGCGGTGTTGGGTCAGCTCTACGAGATGGATGAGGCTGCCCCCGTCGGTCGCGCTCCCCTCGCCGAAGATCAGATCGCGGATATCAAGACGATTTTCTGGGCACACAACATTGTCGATTTCGCCCCGTTTTTGAACGCCACAGCCACTTTGTCGGTGGACGATGCCGACCGGTCGGGCGCCGATGTCGCGGTGGTGGGCACGTGGTTCGCGCATCACCTGGATCTCCCGACCGGCGAGCACGCCGAGGCCGGCGTGCTGGGTCTGCGCTCCTGGTGGGACGTCGAGGGCGGCTGGATCGCGGACGGCGACACCGACCTGGCGATGGTTGGCGCCGACCTGGCTGCCAGGTTCTCCTTGAACTTGGGCGACGAGTTCACCCTGGTCGGCCAGCCTCGCGCGGGTGACGCCGGTGACGCCGGTGACGCCGGTGACGAAGCGGCGGCGTCCCTCGGCGCCGCCACGGGCGCCGTGGGTCACGCGGGTCACGCGGGTCACGCGGGGGCTGCCGGCGACACAGGCGGCGCGGCCTACATAGCTGACGCGGGCGACGCGGGCGGAAGGGGCGGGACGGTCGCGGCGGTCGGCATCGTGCGGGGGGAAAGCTCAGGCGAACGGCTGACCCTGCGGGTGGCTGGAATCCTGTCCTCCGGCGCGGAGGAGGACAACGCGGTGGTCTTGCCCCTGGCGACGGCGCAGGCGCTGGCGGGCCGGCCCGGCGAGGTCGACTTCGTCGAGGTCAGCGCCTTGACCACTCCGGACAACGACCTGGCGCGGCGCGCCGCGCAAAACCCCGGCGCGCTGAGCATCTCGGAATGGGAGACGTGGTACTGCACGGCCTACGTCAGCGCGATCGCCTACCAGATCGAAGAGGTCATCCCGGACGCGGTGGCGAAGCCGGTGCGGGCGGTGACGGAATCCTCGGGCAGCATCCTCGAGAAGACGTCGTTGTTGATGCTGCTGGTCACGGTGCTGAGCCTGATCGCGTCCGCGCTCGCGATCGCGAACCTGGTGACCGCCAGCGTGATCGAACGCGCCCCGCAGATCGGGCTGCTCAAAGCGGTCGGGGCCTCGGACGCGTCAGTGCTGCGGCTGGTGTTGACGGAGCTGATCGTGATCGCGCTCGGGGGCGGTGTGGTCGGCTACGGGCTCGGTTTGGGGTTCGCCCAGGTTGTCGGGCAGGCCGCGTTCGCCTCTTCGATCGCGGTGCGGCCGGTGGTGGCCGCGCTGGTCGGCGTGCTCGTGCTGTTGGTCGTGTTGGGCGGCGCGCTGCCCTCGATCCGGATGTTGCTGCGGCTGCGCCCAGCGGACGTCCTGCACGGCAGGTGACGGCGATGTTCGGGAAACGCGATCCACGGCCGGCCGGCGGCCGAGCGCCGCGAGGCGGGCGGCGGGCGCAGCCAGCGGCGCGCGGGCCTGCGTTGCGGGGCCGCCGCGCTATGTTCCGGCGGATGGTGGCGCGCTCCTTGACGCGGCGGCGCTCGCGGGTGGCGATCGCGGTGCTGGCGGTGGCCATCGGCGCGACCACCCTGTTCGCGTTGGCCACCATCGCCACCGACATCCCGCGTCAGATGACCCGTGAGATGCGCGCCTACGGCGGCAATCTGCTGGTGCTGCCCCGCGAGGGCGCCGCGGCGATCGACCAAGCCGTCCTGCCGCTGGTGGACGAGGTGGTCGGCGAACGCGATCTGGTCGGCGCCGCGCCGTACCGGTATCAGACGGTCCGCCTGCACGAGCAGCCCTACCTCGCCGCCGGAACCGACCTGGCCGCGGTGCGGGCCGTCAGCCCGTATTGGCACGTCGAAGGCGATTGGCCCGCGGCGCCCGGTGAGATCCTGGTGGGCCAGGACATCGCCGAATGGGTCGACGTCTGGGTGGGCGACACGATCGAGTTGGTCACCGCCGCGCCCGCGCCGACGGCTGCGGCCAGCACGGAACAGGGCGGCGTGTCCGATCCCGACCCGACAGCCCCGGGGACCGGCGCGGCAGCGGGCGGGGCCGAGCCGGGGGGCGGCACGACGGGAGACGGCACGACGGGAGAGGGGGACGAAGCGGACCGGTCGGCATCGGGCGATGAGGCGATCGCGCAAGACTTGACCAAGCTGTTCACCATCACGGGCGTCGCCACCACCGGCGGCGAGGAAGACTCGATGGTGTTCCTCTCGCTGGCTGACCTGGAGGCGTTCACGCAGGTCAGCGGGGTTCTAGACGCCGTCGAATACTCGGTTGCGCTGAACGCGGCTGAGATCGACCAGCTGGCGGCCGCGATCGACGAGGCGGTGCCAAGCGTGTCGGCGGCGGCCGTCAAACGCCTCACGCGGTCCGACGCATACGTGCTCGACATGCTGCGCGTGCTGTTGGGCCTGGTCGCGGCGATCGTGCTCGCGCTCACGATGATCGGCGTCAGCACCACGATGATGGCCGTGGTCGCCGAGCGCCGCAACGAGATCGCGCTGCTCAAAGCGCTCGGGGCATTGGATCGGCAGGTCGAGCGGGAGTTCCTGACGGAGGGGATCGCGCTCGGCGTGGTGGGCGGGACGCTCGGCAGCGCGTTGGGCTACGTGTTCGCGCAGGTCGTGAGCTTGACGGTGTTCCATCGGAGCGTCGGCTTCAACTGGTGGCTGGCGCTCGCGGCGGTTGGCTTGTCCACTGGAGTCGCGTACGTCGCGAGTTTGGCGCCGGTGCGGCGGACCGCACAGGTGGACCCCGCTATCGTGTTGAGAGGCGAATAGGAGAACCCATGGCGGCGTTAGAGGAGAATCCGACTAGTCGAGGAGCGGACATGACCGGCCTATTGGAGTTGCGCGGCGTCTCGAAGATCTACGGCGACCTGCACGCCCTGAGCGGTGTCGACTTGACTGTGCCGAGCGGGGAGTGGCTCTCGATCGTGGGGCCGTCCGGTTCGGGCAAGACCACTTTGATGAACATCGTCGGAGCGATGGACAAAGCGACTGAGGGAACCGTGGTCCTAGACGGGATGGACCTCAGCGAAATGCGGCCAAAAGACCTGGCGGCGATCCGCCGGAACACCGTTGGACTAATATTCCAGAAATTCCACCTGATCCCGCACCTCAGCGCGGTGGAAAACGTCATGGTGGCGCAGTATTACCATTCGATGCCGGACGAGGCGGAGGCGCTCGACGCCCTGGAGAAGGTCGGCCTGAAGGACCGCGCCAGCCACCTGCCCGCGCAGCTGTCCGGCGGCGAACAGCAGCGGGTTTGCATCGCCCGCGCGCTGATCAACTACCCCAAGCTGATCCTCGCGGACGAGCCCACCGGCAACTTGGACGCCGCCAACGAGCAGATCGTGCTCGACATCTTCCATTCGCTGCACCGCGAGGGGACCACGCTGATCGTGGTGACACATGATCTGGATGTGGCCCGGCAAGGCCAGCGCGAGATCGCTTTGGACCACGGCAAGGTGGTCCGCGAGCTTCGCCATGCGTGACGCGGCGCCCGGCGGAGGTCCCTTCGGGGGCGTTCCCCCCGAAGGAGCGGCGCCCGGCGGTCCCACACCCGGCGGACCCACACCCGGCGGACCCACCCCCGGCGCCCCGGGCCGGCCCGGCGGTTGGATGCTCGCCGCGGCGCCCGGCGGTCCCCCCCCCCGCGGGCCCCCCCCCC
>JAITLE010000263.1 GCA_031278075.1 Bifidobacteriaceae bacterium
CTAAGCAGACACCAACCCGACCAACCCCGACCAACCCGCCCCGCCAGGCGCGACACCCGGCGCCGGCCACCTCGCCCCGCGGCGGCCACCACGTGTGACGCCGCAGCCACCAAGGCCCCAGCGCAGCCCCCGGCCCGCAAGGCGCGACCCGCGAGGGCACACCGCCACCGCCGGAACTCCTCGCCCGTCCCCGGCCCGCAAGGCACGTCCCCGGTCCGCAGGGCGCGTCCCCACGGAGGAGTTCCTGGCTAATAGCATGATGTCCGTGGAAACTCCGCCCCCGCCCTTCGGCCCTTATCGAGGCGATCGCCCCTACGCTTTCGTCTCTTACGCGCACGCCGACGCCTACCTGGTCTACGACCTGATCGCGGCGTTACATGACGATGGCTATTTGATTTGGTATGACAACAGCGGAACGCCTCTTGGGGAGCGTTGGCACCCCTACGAAGGCAAGCGGGTCGAGGACTGCGCCCTTTTCCTGGCCTTCTTCTCACCGGTGGCCCTGAATCGCGAGGAGATCAAGTTCGAGGTCGACACCGCTCATAAGGCTGGCAAACCCATCTTGGTGGTCGAGTTGGAGCCGACCACGCCGCCGGACGGGATCGCGGCGCAGACCCGGGACCGGCAGTGGTCGCAGCTCTATGCGCAAGGCCGGGACCAAGTGTTGGCTGACATACGCGAAGCGTTCGACCGCCATGGCGTGACGCGGGAGCCTTCCGGGCCAGGCGCCGCCTCGGCCGATTCGGCGACCGGCCGTGCCGACGAAACGCAGACGGTCGGCCGGGCGGCGGTGGCGGCGGCGGCGCCACCCGGTCTGCCACCCCGGCCTCAACCTGTGTGTTTTCTCGCCGCCCGGGAAGCATTCGTTGACCGCATCCAGGAGGGAGCGGCGCTCCAGGCTTCGGCGCGGCGCCAAGACCGCTGGTTGCGTGGTGAGGAGAGCCTTCCTGACGTCGGGTTCCTGAACGTGTTGGCATTCCACGGGGGCGGTGGCGTCGGCAAGACCGGCCTGTCCCAGCGTCTTCAGAGTTGGGCGTCAGGGGAACTCGGGGACGATCCGGAATGGGGACCTTGGCCGGACACCCCGCGCGTCCCCGTGCGGTGGGATTTCCACAATTCGTCCGGCAACCTGGACTTGGTGGCGTCACTAGTCGAGCTGCGTAAAGCCCTCACTCCCTCCAATGGACGGTTCCGCGTGTTCGATCTCCTGCTCGCCGCCTATCTAGAAGGGGTGCGGTCAGATCAAAACGGATTAATCGGCGGCTGGGCGGGCGACGAAGTCTTGATGTCGCTGCAGCATATAGCAAGCGAACTCCACGTCTCGATTCCAGCGGCGTTGACCGCGCCAGCCATTCGTCATTTGTCCGATGCCGTCTTGGCGCGCCCGCGACCGCCCACGCTTGCCGCTTTCCCCGAGCTAGGCGAGGTCTTGGCGCGATGCAGGAACATTCGTGAGGGATCACAGGCGCCCGAAGTGGCGGCCGAATTGATGTACATCTTGACGAAGCAAATCTATTTCATGCCGCCGGCAGAGCGGCCTGCTTTGGTGTTCTTCTTGGACGCGTTCGAGCACGTGCAAAGGCGCGGGACCGGATCGCCGGAATCGGTGATCGCTCATTTCGTCGTCAATTCGCCGTACGCCTTGTTCGTTGTGACCGGCCGGGAGCGCCTCGATTGGGCCGAGGCCAACAGGACCGATCTGGGGTGGTCGGGGCGGACCTATTGGCCGGGTTTGGCGGATGGCGCGAGCGAGGATCCGCGGCAGCATTTGCTTGAGCGCCTGAGCGATGAAGACACCCGCCGGGCCTGGGTCCACGCGCGCGACGCGGCCGGCTGGAACATCGACGACGGCTTGATCGGGACTCTGGTCGAGCGCGCCCACGGCCTGCCCTTGCACATCGATGTGGTCTGCACGCTCGCTGCCAGCCTCGACAGCGACGAGCCGGGCCGCGTGTTCACCGCCGCTGACCTGGACGGCGAGCTACCCGAATTGGTCGCCCGGCTGACAGACCAGTTGGAGCCTGCCGAACGCGACGCTTTCCGCGCGGCCTGCGTGTTGCCGTTCTTCGACGAGACCCTGGTCCGCGCGGTGGCGCAGGTCAGGGGCGGGGACGTGCGGCGGGCCATCCAGCGGGCGTTGGTCGACCAAAACCCGGACAGCTTGTATCCCTGGCGGGTACACGACGAGATCCGCCGCTTGGTCCGCATCGACCGCACATCGCAGGGGTATTGGAGCGACAGCGATTGGCGCGACGCCGCGGAGCGCGGGCTGGATGAGGCGGTGCGGCGGATCGCCGCGTCGCACGGCGGCGATTCCGACGCCGCCGAGATTGAGGCGATCACTTTGGCGATCCGCTTGGCCTACGAGTGGAAGACCTACCGTCTCGGTTTGGCCAAGATTGTCACCGACGCGCCGACCATCGCGGGGTTGGCCCGGTTCATGCCGGAGATCCCCGAGAACACGCCCAGCAGCGACATCGTCGAGTTGATCCGGTTCATCCAGGCCGTGTCTTTGCCGTACACCCAGGCGGTTGAAGCGTTGGAACCGATTCGCCACTCCGGGGCCGAGGTGGCGGTCCGCGCCGCTCGCTGGAAGCTGTACCGGATGCGGGCCCAAGGCAGGCACTACGAGGCTATCAGTCTGATTCGCGAGGTGATCGGGCAATTCCCCGGCAGCTCCGCCTACAACCATTGGCAGCTGGCCGCGACGTTGCGGTATGCCAGGCGTTTCAAGGATGCGCTAGCGGAGGCGGAGGAGCATACCCCGGAAAGGCTCGAGTATCATCGACAGATCATCGACCGAGCCCATGGCATCCTCACCGGTGACCTGGAGATCGCACGCAGACACATCGAGAAGACGCAAGGAAAGCGGTTTAGATTCGAGTTGGAGATGGCGGACCTTTGGCGACGCAGCCGTGTGGAGGGTGTCAGCATTGAAGAAATCAGCCACAAACTGGAGGCGGCGATCTCCCGACGAGCGACAAGCTTCGAGCGCTCATGCCTTGACATGCTGGGATGCGCGCAACTGACCGATCGGTCAAAGGTGGACCAAATCGCGGACCGCATTCGCAAGAGCGCCCAAGGCGACGAAGCCGGTTTGGCACACCTATCGCACCTGCTCTCGCTGCGCGCGCTCATGAC
>JAITLE010000007.1 GCA_031278075.1 Bifidobacteriaceae bacterium
GCACGTTTGTCGCGGCGGCTGTCTCCGGCGACGACACGGCCCGTCTCGTCTCGGCGCAGACGCGGCAGAGCGCGGTCTGGGAGTTCCCGATTTCGGCGGTGGCGCCCGGGCAGGTCAAGGGTTGGGGGTCTTACGCGATCGGCGTGACCTGGGCGCTGCGGCGCCGCGGCGTCGCGGCTCCGGCGCTGATCGGCTACGTCGACTCATGCGTCCCGTTCGGCGCGGGCGTCTCGTCTTCGGCGGCACTGGAAGCGGCGTTCGCGCGCGCCGGACAAGACCTGCGCGGCGCGACGCCAGCGCCGCCGCTGGATCGGGCGCTGTTGGCGGAGGCCTGCGTCGACGCGGAGAACTCGATCGCGGGCGCGCCGACGGGCGGCATGGATCAGGCCGCGGCGTTGCGGTCCGCCAAAGGCTGCGCGTTGGTGGTCGACTCGCGGACCGGGGATGTGGAGCAAGTCCCGTTCGACTTGGCGGCCTGGGGACTGGAGCTGCTCGTCATCGACACACGGGCGGCCCACACGCACGCTGACGGGGAGTATGGCGCGCGCCGCGCGACGTGCGTCGCCGCGGCCCAGGAGCTGGGTGTGGCGCTCCTCGCGGACATCGCTCCCGCCGACCTGCCCGCGGCGATCGTCCGCTTGGGCGGACCGGCCGCTTTGGCGGCGCGCCGGGTGCGCCACGTCGTCACAGAGATCGAGCGGACCAGGCAGTTCATCGCAGCTCTCCGGGAGAATCGACCCGACGCGCTCGGCCCGTTGATGAACGCCTCACACGAGTCGTTGCGGCGCGACTACGAGGTGTCCGCGCCGGGTTTGGACCTGGCGGTCGCCGCCGCCCGCGTCGCCGGGGCCATGGGCGCCCGTATGACCGGCGGCGGGTTCGGCGGATCGGCCATCGCTTTGGTCGAGGCGGGCCAGGCGGATCAGGTGGCCGGCGCGGTGCACAGCGCGTTCGCGCAGGCCGGTTGGGCCGCGCCGGTGTTCCTGCGCGCCGCAGCCGCAGCCCCGGCGCGACGGGTGGCCTGAACCGGCCCGCCCCCGCTCTCAGCGCGGCCGGTATCCCGGCAGGTCGTAAGTCACGGTGAACGGCGCGTGGTCACTCCATCGAGTGTCGTAGCTCTCTGGTTTGTCGATCTTGAAGTCGACCGCCAGCGAGGCTAGCTGGGGGGTGGCGATCTGGTAATCGATGCGCCAGCCTGTGTCGTTGTCGAACGCTCTGCCGCGCCAGGACCACCAGGTGTACGGCCCTTCTCGGTCGCCGGCGAGCGCCCGGCCCACATCCACCCAGCCGAGTTCCACGAACCATCGGGTCAAGATGGCCCGCTCCTCAGGCAGGAACCCCGAGTTCTGCCTGTTGCCCCTCCAGTTCTTGAGGTCGGATTCGCGGTGCGCCACGTTGAAGTCGCCGCAGATCACCGCGGACGCGCCGGCTGCGGCGAGCGCCCGAAGGCGGTCTGTCATGGCGTTCAAGAAGTCGATCTTGTGGCCCTGCCGCTCGGTGCCGACCTCGCCGGAGTGGACGTAGGCGCTCGCCACGGTCAGGACGCGGCCGTCGGCGAGGGCCAGGTCGGCCTCGACCCAGCGGCCGGTGTGGGTGTCGAGCGGCGCCAGCCCCTCCAATCCTTCGCGCGTGGCGACCACGGGCAGCAGCGAGCACACAGCCACACCAGAGCGTCCTTTGACCCGAGACACAGCTTGGTGGGTGGATCGGTCCGGCAGCAGCGGCGGGAGCACAGCAGCGTCCGCCCGCACCTCTTGGAGGCACAGCACGTCCGGCGAGGCGGCCTTCAACCACGAGTCCATGCCTTTGCGCACCGCGGCCCGCAGCCCGCCCACGTTCAGCGTGGTTATGGCCAGAGCCACGGGCTCACGCTCCGGACCGGAACGCGTCGGCGAATCTCACCCTCGCGCCCGTCCTGAGGATCGACCCCTCGTACAACCGGCCACCCACCAGTATCGCGATCAGAGTGGTCACCGCGAGGGTCGCCAGGGAAGCTGCGACCTGCCACCACGGCACTCCCCCTCCGATCAGGCGGATGGGCATGGCTGTCGGCGCCGAGAAGGGGATGAACGAGAGCCAGGCCGTCAACGCCTTGTTCTCCGGCAAGCTCATCACCAGCATGTAGGGGATCATGATCAGGAACATGGTCGGCATGATGACCGCGCTCACGTCTTCCAACCGCGACACGGTGGCGGCGCTCCCGACCATCAAAGCGGCGAACATCACGAAGGCCAGAGCGAAGAACACTAAGAACCACGCCATCGGGCCAGCCAGCGCGTCCCACAGGGTGGCGCCGCCCAAGGCTTGGGCCACATCGCCGCCCACCAGCAGCTTTCCCGCCCCGCCCTGCCACATCCCGAGGACCAGGGCGAGCGCGATCAGCGCGACGGTGCCGAACGCGAGCAAGGCGTTGCTCAGGATCTTCCCGGCGAGCAGCGCCCGCGCCCGCATGGTGGACAACAGCAGCTCGATCACCCTGGTCTGCTTCTCCACGACCGTGTTCTGCGCGGCGATCTGCGCGTACAGCACCACGATTATGAAGAACAGCAACGCGAACACCATCCCGGCGATGGCTGTCACGACCCCTTGCACTTTCGGCGGCTCCAGCAAGACGACCTGCGGGGTGAACGTCAGGGCGGCCAGGATGTCGTCCGGCGCCGTCTCGCGCGCGAGGACCACAATCCCGAGCGGCCCGGCGGCATCGTCCCCCACAATCGCCGCCTCCGCCTCGCCAGACCTGACTGCCGCCTCCGCCGCCTCCGCGTTTGGAACCTCGGCCAGCTCATAGCCGAGGAGGAACACGAAGCCGCCCGGCACACGGTCGAACGTCCCCGCCAACACCACCTTCCCCTTGTCTGGCGCGGCCACGCTCGGACCCTCGTCCGCCGCGGAGTCGGCCGCCAGCAGCCCGAGCAGCAGCGTCCCGACATAGGCCATCACCACGATCAGCCCCGTCGAGATCACGAACGCCTTCGATCGCGCCTGCGACGCCATCTCGCGTTTGGCGATCAGCCACACCTGCCCCAGGCCGCTCACGCCGCCACCTCCTTGAACACCTCGCTGAGCGGCGGTATGACCCGCTCGAATCGTTCGACCGGCCCGCGGGCCAGCGCTTGACGCAGCACCGCCTGCGCCGCCGCGGCCGTCGCGTCGAATGCGACTGCGACGCCCGATGCCGTGCCGTCAGCCCGAGCTCCACCCGCCGCGACGAATTCGGTCACGCCAGCCGCGGCCGCCACCCACGCCACGTCCGCGTTCGGCGGGAGTGTCAGCGAATACCGCGAGCCAGCGTGCTCGGCGCGGAGCGCAGCCGTGCTGCCGGTCGCCGCGATCCGTCCAGCGGCGATCATGACGAGGTCGTCGGTGATGCGTTCGACCACGTCGAGTTGGTGCGAAGAGAACAGTATGGGCGCGCCTCGGGCGGCGAATTCTCGGAGCACGCCCATGACGGTCTCGACCGCCATCGGGTCGAGGCCTGAGAACGGTTCGTCGAGGACAAGCGCCGCGGGCTCATGCACCAGCGCCGCCGCGATCTGTGCCCGCTGCTGGTTGCCCAGCGACAGCTTCTCGACCGGATCGGCGGCGCGGTCTGCCAGGCCGAGCCGCTCCAGGAGTCGCGCCGCGTTAGCTTTGGCGGATGCCGGCGGCAAGCCGTGGAGGCGCGCGAAGAACTCGATCTGTTCGCGCAGCCGCATCTTGGGGTACAGCCCGCGCTCCTCGGGCATGTAGCCGAACCGCGCCCTGACCGCGCCGACGACTTCGGCGCCGTCGTAGACCACACGACCCGCGTCGGCGCTGAGCACTCCCATGATTATCCGCATCGCGGTCGTCTTGCCGGCGCCGTTGGCGCCGACGAATCCGGTCAGCCGGCCTGGGCGCACAGTGAAACTGACCTGGTCCAGGGCCTTCGTCTGGCCGAAGGACCGACTGACTGAGACCACCTCAAGCATTGTTCAACCTTTCTGGCCGTTCTGCCGCCTCGACCACGTTGGTCAGGAGCATCGCACGCGTCATCGGACCCACTCCCCCGGGGTTCGGGCTGATCCAACCGGCGACTTCGGCCACGTCGCCGGCGACGTCCCCCGCGATGCGGGTCTTGCCGGTGGCCGGGTCGGTCACCCGGGAGACGCCCACGTCGATCACGATCGCCCCGGGTTTGACGTGTTCGGCGCGGACCAGGTCGGGGACGCCCGCGGCCGCGACGATCAAGTCCGCGCCGCGCAGCAGCGCTGGCAGGTCAACCGTCCCGGTGTGGGCCAACGTCACGGTGGCGTTGACATCGCGGCGGGTGAGCAGCAGCCCGATCGACCGGCCCACGGTGATCCCGCGGCCGAGGATCACCGCGTGGCGCCCGGCCAGGTCCAAGCCGGCGCGCCGGATCAGCGCGAGGATCCCGCGGGGCGTGCACGGCAGCGGGGTGACGACGGGCGCCGCCACGTTCAGCACGAGCGCGCCGAGGTTCGCGGGGTGGAGGCCGTCGGCGTCCTTGCCTGGGTCGATCGCCTGGATCACCGCCTGAGCGTCGATGTGTCGCGGTAGCGGGAGTTGGACGATGTACCCGGTGCAGGCGGGGTCCGCGTTCAGGGCCTCGACCGCGGCAAGGACCAGCGCGGGCGGCGCGTCGGCGGGCAATTCGGCGCGGATCGACGCGATCCCGACTTCGGCGCAGTCTGAGTGTTTGCCGTTGACGTATGCCACCGACCCGGGGTCCTCACCCACGAGCAGCGTCCCCAGCCCGGGGACCACACCGCGGCGACGCAGCGCGGCGACGCGTCGCGCGAGGTCCGCCTTGATCCAGGCGGCGCCCGCCCGCCCGTCGAGGATCTGGGCGGTCACTGGGCCAGTCCCGCGTAGAGCGGGAAGTCGGCGGCGAGACGCGCGGCGCGCCGCCGCAACCCGTCCACGTCCGCGCCGGCGCCGTCCCGCAGCGCGGTCGCGATCACGTCCGCGACCTCAGCGAATTCGTCGGGCCCGAAGCCGCGGGTGGCGAGCGCTGGGGTGCCGATCCGAAGCCCCGAGGTCACCATGGGCGGCCGCGGGTCGAACGGCACGGCGTTCCGGTTGACCGTTATGCCCACATCCGACAGCAGGTCTTCGGCTTGTTTCCCGTCGAGCGGAGATTTCGAGAGGTCCACCAGCACCAGGTGGACGTCGGTGCCGCCGGTCAAGACAGAGACGCCCGATGCCGTCACATCGGCTGCAGAGAGCCGTTCCGCCAGCAGCGCGGCGCCTTCGAGCGTTCGGACCTGCCGGTCGCGGAAGCCTTCCGTCATGGCGATCTTGAAGGCGACCGCTTTGGCGGCGATGACGTGCATCAGCGGGCCCCCCTGTTGGCCGGGGAAGACCGCCGAGTTGAGCTTCTTGCCCCATTCTTGCGCCGACTTGGACAAGATCAGCCCGGACCTCGGGCCGCCGAGCGTCTTGTGCACGGTCGACGTGGTGACGTCCGCCACGGGGACGGGGTTGGGGTGCAGGCCGGCGGCGACGAGGCCCGCGAAGTGGGCCATGTCGACCCAGAGGACCGCGCCCACCTCGTCGGCGATCTCACGGAACGCGGCGAAGTCGAGGCGCCTCGGGTAGGCGGACCAGCCGGCGACGATCACTCGGGGCCGGTGGGCCAACGCCGCCGCGCGGACTGTGTCCGGTTCGATCAGGTGTGTGCCGCGGGACACGCCGTAGGAGGCGACGTTGTAGAGCTTCCCTGAGAAGTTGAGTCTCATGCCGTGCGTCAGGTGTCCGCCGTGGGCCAGTTCCAACCCGAGAAGGGTTTCGCCGGGATTCATCATCGCGGCTAACGCTGCGGCGTTGGCTTGGGCGCCGGAATGCGGTTGGACGTTCACGTAATCCGCCCCGAACAGCTCTTGCGCCCGCGCGATGGCGAGGCTCTCCGCGATGTCGACCACCTCGCACCCGCCGTAGTAGCGCCTCCCTGGATAACCTTCGGCGTATTTGTTCGTCAGCACGGAGCCCTGAGCTTCGAGCACCGCTCTGGGCACGAAGTTCTCCGAGGCGATCATCTCGAGGGTGTCGCGTTGGCGTTCCAACTCTCCTTCGAGGACTGCCGCGATTTCGGGGTCCACCTGGGCCAACGGCGAAGCGGTGAAGTCGTTTGGGCGGTCGGACACGGGCGCCTCCTGTGGTTGCTGGTCTCGCTGCGGGGTGCGCGTCCCATCCTATAGAGCGACGCCGACACCCCAACCCTCACCGCCCGGCCACGCCGCCCAGCCACGCCGCCCAGCCACGCCGCCCGGCCACGCCGCCCGCCCACCCCGCCCGCCCCCGCCCCCCCCCCCCGCCCCCCCCCCCCGCCGCCCGCCCCCCCCCCCCCCCCCCCCCCCCCCCGCCGCGGCGCGGTTCCACATTTAGCTTGCCCCTCCGTCGCCCTTAGCAGCCGGCGTTGCCCTCCGGCTTTACCAGCCGGACT
>JAITLE010000018.1 GCA_031278075.1 Bifidobacteriaceae bacterium
GGCGTATTTGGCGGATTCGATCAACCAGGCCGATGCCGACGGCTTGCTGCGAGAGGACGTCGGCGACTACACCGCCGCGCTGAAGAAGGCCAAGGCCCGCCCGCGCCCATGACCGCCGTGGTCGTCAAAGTGGCCGCCGCGCTGCGGAATCCTGAACGCTCGCCGGGCGACATCCTCGCCGCCTTGGCCCCCGCCGGCGCGCCGGGTTCGCCGCCCGGGTTCGCCTGCCTCTGCCGTCTTAGCCTCGATCCGCCGATCCTCGCCTACTGCGCTGCTCGCCAGCTAGGCACGCTGGACGCCCCTGACCGGCCGGGCAGGCCGCCAGCCTGCCATCGCCGGCCAGGAACGCCCATCGCACCCGTCCGGTGCTTCGCTGCGGCGATCATCGGTGGATCCAGGCTTAGCGCGCCGCCGGGACCATTGTCTTGGCGTTGCGGGCGGCGCGTATGGGTCAGTGGGCGGAGTGAATGCACGCCGACCTATCTGGTCAAGCAAGCTTTGGAGCGGTCGGGTCGCACGAGCCTGCTGCTGGGAGATGCTGGGCGCCGGCTGGCGAAGGCGTTGGAGGACCGAGATCATGGCGAGCGCTGACCTGGTGAACTTGCCGGCTGCGCTGGCCCAGTTGCCGCCGAAGGCGGCGGTAGGGTTGTAGGAACCAAGATGGAGGATTCATGATGAGCGCCGCCCCTGGAGCGATACCCGGCGGGTCGCTGCTGAGCTGGTATGACGAGCACCGGGTGGGCGATGTGGCTTTGTACGACATCACCCGCCAAGCTGCCAGCGTGTTGTCCGCGACGTTGCTGGAACGTAAACGCGCCGCGCCGGAGGGTTTGCAGCGGGAGCATTGGGCGGCTCGCCGCCGCCTGGTCCGCCAGCAGGTTGAAGCCCTCGACCCGGCGGACAGGCCCGGCCTGGTGGCGCAGCAGCAGGCCTGGGCGGACGAGATCCAAGCTCTCCAAGTCGGACTGGCCCGGTTGGGGGCGTGACCGGCGCGCGGGTCGGCTCCGAGGCATGGCTGCGGCGGGTGTTCGTCGAGGACACCTGCCCAGACATCTTCGGCGGTTGGCGCCCGAACCGGGACGACCCTTTGCTGGTGTTGCTGGGCGGGCAGCCGGGCGCGGGCAAGACCAGCGCTCAAAGAGCGGTCTTGGCGGCGAATCCACAGGCTGGGCTCGTCCCTGTGACCGGAGACGATCTGCGGGAGTACCATCCGGATTACGCCCTCCTGGCGGAGCGGTTCCCGCTTGAGATGCCGGCCGCGACCGGCCCGGTCTCCGGGGGCCTGGTTCGGTTGGCTTTGGACCACGCGCTCACGGGCCGCTACTCAGTGCTCCTTGAGGGCACTTTCCGAGACACGGGGATGGTCGCGGGCGCCGTCGACCGGTTCGCCGCCGCCGGCTACCGGGCTGAGGTCGTCGCTGTGGCCGCCCCGGCGGCGGTATCGCGGCTGGCGACCGAGCAGCGGGCGCTCGGCGGCCCCTGGGGCGGATTCGGGCGGTGGACGCCGCCAGACGCCCACCAAGCCGGCCTTGAGGGATCCCCCAAGACACTCGCCGCGCTCGAAAAGCTGCCAGCGATCTCCCGTGTCCAAGTGTGGTCCCGCGACCGGGTGCTGTACGACAACACCCGCCGCACCGACGGAATGTGGCGTCTGGAGTCCCTCGCCGCCGAGGTGTTGCGCGCCGAGCAGTCCCGCCAGTTGGCGCCCGCCGAGGCGGCTGCCTGGTTGGGTGACTACCAGCAAACATTCCTGGACGCCGTCTCCCGGCCGGGTTACCTGGGCGTGGCGACCATCCCGACGTACGAACTGCTTGAACAAGACGCCGCCAACCTCATCCCAGTCGCCGCCACCCTCCCGCAGGTGGACGCGGACCACCTACGGCGCGAGGGCGCCGCGCGGCGGGCCGCCCTTTCCCGGGAACCCCACCACCAGCGATAGCGGCAGGAGGCTGGGCCCGCCTCCGATGGCCGGACGCCGGCAACGAACAGCTTGCGGTCACAGGCACCAGACGCAGCGCGCCCACCGCCGCCGTCCCGCCACCAAGCCCGCCGCCGTCTGCGCCCCGACGCGCGGTCTCCCGCCGCAGGTCACGCCCGCCCTGACGGATTGATGGATGCACGGATCGGTGAGATCGGCCCTTCGCCGACCCGTAGTCCGTGCTGCCCCGCATCTTGGACAGCGCGGCCCACACCGCCGCTGCCCTTATGCGGCGGGGTAGTCCTTTAGGTAGTCGGCGCAGACCTCCGCGCAGTAGTTCCATACGACCTGCTCGCCTTCTGGCGAAAGAAGAGCCGGCCTGACCGCCTTTTCCTGGCAGTTGCCGAAGAATCCTCCTGTGACACTCGCCACTTCCTCGGACGTCGCCAGGTAGACGCTCGTTGCTGCAGCTTTTTGGAGCGACCACATCATGGGTTTCCAGAGGAAATACATGAGCCGCGTCATTGGGCTCTGCGTCGAGACTCTGCCCAGGTCTGTGGCGGCGGAGCCAGGTTCCAGCGAATTGAACGTCACGTTCGACGCGCCCAGGGCCCTGGCCTCTTCCGCGAATCGGCGCATTATCCAGATCACATAGAGCTTGGAAAAACCATATGCCCTGCCCATCGAGTAGTTGTCTCTCAGTTCGATGTCGCTCAAATCCGGTTTCCCGCCCATCTTGTAGGATTCTGATGAAACGGTCACCACTCGCCCGGCCGTGCTCGCCCTAAGAGGATCAAGCATCAGGTGCGTCAAGAGGAAGGGCGCGAAGAGGTTGATGGCCATTGTCTTCTCATGGCCCTCGGCTGTGACCTCCCTTTTCGTGCCGAATTGGGCACCGGCATTATTGATCAGAACATCTATGACATCATACCGGGCCTTCAGTTCGTCCGAGAAGTGTTTCACCTCTGACATGAGAGACAGATCCGCTGTCAGCATGTCTAGGCTTGCGCTGCCGGTGGCCTTCCGAATCTCGCCCTGCGCCGCTTGTGTTTTCTCCGCGTCCCGGCCGTGAACAATAACATGGTGGCCCAGCCTGGCCAACGCGAGCGCCGTTTCTTTCCCTATCCCGCCCGAGGCCCCCGTCACAAGAATGATCTTATTGCTCATTGGTGACTCCGTCTTCGGTCAGCTTACCTTCCCACTTGGATGCGACGTTGATCAGCTCCATTTCCATCTCCATCGCGTCGGTGAACGCGATCAGGCTCCTGACTAGACTGTCAACAAATCCGTCGCCTAGCCTCTCGAGGACCTTTCGATTCAGCGTGAAGAACGGTTCAAGTGTCTTCTGCGCATATTCTTCGCCGGCGGACGTGAGCACGATCTCTCTGAGCCGCCGGTCACCGGCGGACTCTCTTAGTGCAATCAATCCTTTGCTTTTGAGTTGCCGGATGACATTGTTGAGCGTTTGCTTAGGCATCTGGCAGTCTTCACTGATTTGCTTCTGCGTGACAGGGCTCTGAAAATACAGGGCATATAGCGCCTGTATAACCCCGTATTGCGCGTCGTTGGCTTGAGCCCACCCTCGATACAGACCGCCAATCTTGGCCACCGCCGAGGAAATCAAGGAAATCTGCTGTTCTGACTTCGGTATCAAGTCCGCCCCTCC
>JAITLE010000037.1 GCA_031278075.1 Bifidobacteriaceae bacterium
CCCGATCCGAGCGAGCGCCACCATTCCTACACTTCTCCCGCCAGAGACGAGAAGTGTAGCCTTACGCGCCCCGCGCCCCGGCCGCCACTCAGCCCCGGCGCGCACCAATCCGCGTTCCCGCAGGTCACAGCCCCGCGCTGATGATGACCTCGCGGACGCCGATCCGGGCAGGCGTCACCATTCCTACACTTCTCCCACCAGAGACGAGAAGTGTAGCCTTACGCGCCCCGCACCCCGGCCCGCGTCTTGACCGCCAACCCGCCCGGGGGACGTTTCCGCAGGTCAGGGGCCTACGGTGGTCCTGGCCCCCGGAACCCCCATCCGGGCGGGCGCCACCATTCCTACACTTCTCCCGCCAGAGACGAGAAGTGTAGCCTTACGCGCCCCGCGCCCCGGCCCACGCCTTGACCGGCAGCCCGCTCGGGAGCCGTTTCCGCAGGTCAGAGCCCCGCGACGGTTCTGGCCCCCGGAACCCCCATCCGGGCGGGCACCACCATTCCTACACTTCTCCCCCCAGAGACGAGAAGTGTAGCCTTACGCGCCTATCGGCCCCGACCCAACTCAGCCCCGGCTATCCGAGCCGCCACTTCTTGCCGCCTGGGGTCACTCCACTGCGGAATTCGACCTTGTCTCCGCTCATTCAGCGCCGTTAGGCGATGACGTACCGGGAGTCCCCGAACGACGCCTCAACTGTCAGTTCCCCGCCGAGCGCTTCGACGTAGCGCCGAACTGTGTCAATCCGGGCGCGCTCCAGGTTGCCGCGCTCGATCTGAGAGATGCGGTTCTGGGCCACATGCAGTTCTTGTGCCACCTCCACCTGAGTCAGGCCCTGCGCCTCGCGTACCTCACGCAGCCGGGCAGCCCGCACCTGCCCCCGCAGTTCGGCCACCATCTTCTCCAACCGCTCAGGCTCGATGGGACGCTCCCGTAGCTGGTCTTCCACAGTCCAAGTCATCGGTCCAACTCCTTCAAATGACGCTCATAACGACGTTCCGCCACCGGGACGGCGGTCCGGTACCAGTCCCGCCACTGGCCCGCCTTGTCCCCCGCCACCAGCAGGAAAGCCTGCCGGATCGGGTCGAACGCGAACAGGACGCGCACCGCCTGCCGTCCCGGAGCGGGCGGCCGCAACTCCTTCAAGTTCCGAAGGCGCGATCCTGAAATGGTGTCCACCAGCGGCCTGCCGAGCGAGGGCCCCTCCCGCGAGAGCACCACCAACGCGACCATGACCGCCTCATAGGTCGGCTGGTCGAGCGCGCCCAACCACTCGCGCACCTCCTCGACCATCCCCACGACCCAAGCCATCATCCAATCATATCAGTCATCCACACTATACGTCAGAGCTGCTATAACCCAGCGCTTCATGCCGGTCGCGGCAAGACCCGTCCCGACGGCTTGGCTAGCCTCCACGCGGCGGCCGGGGCGGCAACGGATAATGCCACAAATGGCGATCATGATCGTCTTCATCAATCCAGCTGACCGTCATTGTGCTGTCTGACGTGGCCATGGACCGGGCCGCAACAAACGTCAGGGCCTCGCCCGGCGCCAGATCACGCGGATCAGGCCGCCTGAACACCATGTGCGCATCAGGAGCAGTGTCTACTTCAGCCTGCCGAGCGGCCCGGTCGCCGACATTCTCCGTCAGGTAGGTGTCCCCCTTTTGATGCGTTAGCTTCCAAGCGACCTTCGGTTGCGCCACGGCCGTGCCCGCCGCGCTTTGATCTGCGATTCTCTCGAGCGCTTCGATCGCGCGCCGAAGGTTGTCGTCACTGAGGGCAGCAGCCCTCTCTGCGCGAGTCGCGGCGGCACGTTCCGCGCGAACACCGAAAACCGCGGTGACAATCACGCTGATGATGGCCACCAGGACACCCAGCGCCGTCGCCGCATCTGCGGCCAGACTCCAAGGCATCGCCTTCGCTCTACTTCTTGGCCGCTGATGTTGGACTTATGCGGAACTCGACCACGTCCCCGTCCGCCATGACGTAGTCCCTGCCTTCGATCCGGAGTTTGCCGGCCGCCCGGGCCGCCGCCAACCCGCCCAGGGCCACCAGGTCATCGAATGAGACGACCTCAGCTTTGATGAATCCCCGCTCAAAATCAGAGTGGATCACGCCGGCAGCCTGGGGCGCGGTCCAGCCGCGCCGAATAGTCCAGGCACGCGACTCCTTAGGACCCGCGGTGAGGAACGTCTGCAGTCCCAATGTGGCGAACCCGACCCGCGCCAACGTCGCGAGCCCCGGCTCGGTCTGACCCGACTCCGCCAACAGCTCCGCCGCGTCCGCGGCGTCCAGCTCCGCCAAATCGGCCTCGAATCGCGCGTCGATGAAGATCGCCTCAGCCGGCGCGGCGAGCTCCCGCAACAAGGCGATGCGCTCCGGGGATGCCAAGACGGAATCGTCCACGTTGAAGACACACAGGAACGGCTTGGCGGTCATGAGACCCAACTCGCGCAACGGCGCACCGTCGAAGAGTCCTTCGCGCGCCGCCGCGTAAAGCGTGGTCCCAGCGTCGAGGAAACCCCGCGCCGCCACCGCGGCCGCCAGCTGCGTCGCGTCACCGCGCTTCATGCGCACATCTTTCTCGAGCCGCGGGATAGCCTTTTCAAGCGTCTGCAGGTCGGCCAGGATCAACTCCGTGTTCACAGTCTCAATGTCCGCCGCGGGGTCGACCCGCCCTTCCACGTGCACGATCTCCGGGTCGTCGAACACGCGGACAACCTGGCAGATCGCGTCCGCCTCGCGGATCGCCGCGAGGAACTGGTTGCCGAGGCCCTCACCCTTCGACGCGCCCCGGACAATTCCCGCGATGTCCACGAACGAGACGGTCGCGGGCGCCACTCGCGCCGAAGCGAACATCTCGGCCAGCACTGCCAGCCGTTCGTCCGGCAAAGCGACCACGCCGACGTTGGGGTCGATCGTCGCGAACGGGTAATTCTCCGCCAACACCTGGTTGCGGGTCAGCGCGTTGAACAATGTCGACTTGCCCACGTTGGGGAGTCCCACGATCCCGATTGTCAAAGCCACTGGAACACACTACTTGGGGGAGAGAGCGGCGGGGCGTGGTGGCGCACGATGCCGTGGCGGCACGCCTGTCTCAGCGTCCAGCCCCGCGGCCCCACCGTCAGGCCACCAGCCTGGATGCCGTCGCAGCGCGCCACGGCGACCCGACCCGACCCGCAGTCCCCAAGTCTCAGCCGCCCGGCGCGGCCAACCGGTCGCCGAGCAGAACCCGACCCGCGGTCCCCAAGTCTCAGCCGCCCGGCGCGGCCAACCGGTCGCCGAGCAGGACCCGGGCGGCCGCGGCGGCGTCATCGTGCATCTGGGTGACCAACGCGGCCGGATCCGCGAACGCGAGCGTGTGACGCAGCCGCGCCACGAAGTCCACGGCGACCCTCTCCCCATAGAGTTCGAGATCGTCGCGGCCCAGAGCGTACGCCTCGACACGCCGGTCGAGGCTCCCCACACCCGCGAAGGTCGGGTTGACGCCCACGGATATCGCGGCGGGGAGCAAGGCGTCCTGCGCCGCGGCGGGCGGCGCCAGCCGAACTATGTAACCCGCGTAGACGCCGTCCGCTGGGATCATGCCGGATATGTCGCCACCGAGGTTCGCGGTCGGGAAACCCAGGGCGCGGCCCCGGCCGTCCCCGCGGACCACCTCGCCGATCACCCGGTGCGGCCGCCCGAGCACCCGCGCGGCGCCGGCGGCGTCGCCCCCCGCGAGAGCCGAGCGCGCCGCGCTGGATGACCACCGGGCGCCGGCTGCGCCATCGGGGTCCGACCAGTCCTCAATGCCGAGGACCGCGAAGCCGAGTTCCTCGCCGAGCCGGCGCATGGTGGCGAGATCCCCCGAGTTGTCCGCGCCGAAATGCGCGTCCCGCCCCACCACCACCTCGTCGACTGCGAGGGCGCGGACCAGGTAATCGTGAGCGAATTGCCACGGCGTGAGCCGCGAGAACTCGAGCGTGTAGGGAACCACCAAGACCGCGTCGACGCCCAACGCCTCGATCGCGTCGAGCCTGTCCTCCAACCCCTGTAGCTGGGGCAGTTCCCGCGCCGCTTGGTGGATCACCGCCGGATGCGGGTGAAATGTGACGGCCACCGCCTTGGCGCCGCGTTCCCGGGCGCGGGCCACAACGGTCCGGATCAGGCCCTGGTGGCCCAGATGCATTCCGTCGAAATTGCCCAGTGTCGCCACAGTGGGCCCGTAGCCCGCGGGAATATCCGCAAGCGAATTCCAACGCTGCACGGGGCACCAGTTTAGACATCGACCCCAGGCGCGCGCGTCAGCCGGACGCGGCGCGGCTTAGCTGGCGCCGCGCGACCCGGGCCGGCCCTCACCCGCCCCGGCACGCCCCCAGGACACCACCAACCGCGCCGCCGGGAGCACACCCGCCGCCACGGCCGCCTTGAGCAAGTCCCCCACCAGGAACGGCGCCACACCCTGCGCCACCGCCTCCGCGGCGCCCAGACCGGCGGCCACGGCCAAGTATGGCGCTCCCACCGCGTAGACCGCGGCCGACGCCCCCGCCAACCAGACCAGGTCGCGCACGTAGGACCGGGCGGCGCCACGCCGCGTCGCTCGGCCTGCGATCGCCGCCGCCAGCGCGTAACCCAACACATATCCCATGGTCGGCAGCCCAATCCCGTGCCCTCCTCCCGCGAACACAGGCGCGCCAGCGACGCCCGCCACGAGTAGCAGCCCCATCGCGGCCGCGCCCCGCGATGAGCCGAGCGCGGCGCCCGCCGTCAGCACCGCGAAGGTGCCGAGGCTGAGCGGCACCGGCGTGAACGGCAGCGGCACGGCGATCTGGCCGAGGGCCGCGACCCACGCCGCGCCCGCGACCACCTGGACCAAGTCCCTGGCCAGCGACCGGCCCGCCAGGTCGGCCAGCGCGGTGGCTCCGCCTCGCGGAACGCCGCGGGCATCCGTTGAAACCATCCCGGACTCCTTCTTGATCAACTGCGACCCAGTTGGGCCGCCAACGCTGTCCCAGGTTAGGGCCCGCGAACCAACCCGGGCCCGCACGGACCGCCCAAGACCTGCGCCGAGTTTTGTGGCCCGAGGACAACGCGGGAGAGCGTCAGCGCTCCTCGAACCGGTATCCCAGGCCCCGCAGGGTGACCAACCGGACAGGCGCCGCCGGATCAGCCTCGATCCGGGACCGCAGACGGCGAATGTGCACGTCCAAAGTCTTGGTGTCCCCGAAGAAGTCGGAACCCCAGACCCGGTCCAGCAGCTGGGTGCGGGTGAGGACCCGGCCCGCGTGCGCCATCAGTTCCTCGAGCAGGGAGAACTCGCGCAGCGGCAGTGTGATCTCGACGCCGTCCACCCACACGCGGTGCCGCTGCGGGTCGAGCCTGACACCGTTGACCTCGACAGCGGTCGGCGGCTCCTCGCCCACCGCGGCCGCAGACAGCCGGCCGCCCGCGGCACGGTGTCGACGTAGCGCCCGGCGGCACCGCGCCAACAATTCAAGCGTGGAATAAGGCTTTGTGACATAGTCGTCCGCGCCGAGTTCCAGGCCCAACACCACGTCCGCCTCGTCGCTCTTCGCGGTCAACATGATGATCGGCACGTCGGAGGCCGCTCGGATGCGCCGACACACCTCTGTCCCCGGCAGCACGGGGATCATCAGGTCCAACAACACCAGCTCCGGTTTGCGCGCCTCGAACTCCGTGACGGCCGCGCCGCCGTCGGCCACCGCCCGCACCTGGTACCCCTCCCGCCCGAGCAGGAACGTCAACGCCTCGCGCTGTGTCTCGTCGTCCTCCACCAGCAGCAGGTCGGTCATATCCGCGCGTCCTTTCGCTTGGTCGGCCTGGGCAGTCGGATGGTGAACGTCGAGCCGACGCCGACCTGCGACGTCAGTGTGACCCGCCCACCGTGCCCCGAAACAGTGTTGCGCACTATCGCGAGCCCCAGCCCGGTTCCTCCGGTGCGCCGCGATCGCGCCCGGTCGGTGCGGTAGAACCGCTCGAAAACCCTTTCCTGATCCTCCGGCTCGATCCCGATGCCTTGGTCGGCCACCGCGATCGCCACTTCCGCCAAGTCCGCCCGCACACCCACCTCGACCCGCGACCCGGGCGGCGAGTAGGCCACAGCGTTCGCGATGAGGTTGTCCACGGCGGTCACCAAAGCTCCCGGGTCGCCGTAGACCACAAGGTCGGAGGGCACGTCGGCGACCCCGATCACCGTCTCAGCCCCCTCAGCCGTCGTCCGATGCCGTGCCGCCGCCTCCAGCACCACCTCACGCACCGAGACGGTGCGGAAGCGCGACGAGTCTTGGTCTTGCGCTTTCGCGAGCGCCATCATGTCCTCGGTGAGGCGCGCCAGCCGCCGCGACTCTTGAGTCAGCCGGGAGGCGAAGTGTCTGACTGTGCCCGGGTCGTCCGCCCCGGCGGCTAGCGCCGAAGCGATCAAGTCCACCGCGGTGACCGGGGTCCGCAGTTCGTGCCCGATGTTCGCGATGAAGTCGTGTCTGATCTGGCGCGACCGGAGCGTGGCGGTCAGGTCTGTGACGGTCAGGAGCACATAGCGGCCGGCGAGCCTGGTGGCGCGCACGTCTGCTTGAGCGATCGGACCGAGGTCGGTGAAGGCGAGGCGGCGCGAGAGGATCTCACCCGCGGCCCAGGCGTGGTCCGCGAGTTCTTGCAACCCCTCGTGGATCAAGCGCGTGCCGTGGAACACCGGCAACGTCTCCGCCAGCGCGCTGGTGTAGACCACACGGTGGTTGGGCGTCAGGATCATCGCGTAGCCGCCGTATGCCCCGGCGAGGTCCCGGGCCACCTCCGGGAGGGGCCGTTCGGGCTCGTTCCAGCGGTCGCCGTCGCGGGTGCGTCTCGACAGCCAAGTCAGGATTGGCGTGGCCAACAGCGCCAGGGTCGCCCCCAAGACGCCCCCGGCGATCCACACCACGGCCTCAGGCACGGCTCCACCTTAGGCGCGCCGCCGCCGGTCAGCCAAACCTGCCTTCGATATAGTCCCTGGTTGCTGCCACCTGCGGCGCGGTGAACAGGTCGGCGGTCGGCCCGGATTCGACCAGCCGCCCGGGCTGGCCAGCTTTCGCCAGCGAGAAGAACGCGGTCACGTCCGAGATGCGGTTGGCCTGGGCCATGTTGTGGGTGACGACGACCACCGTGTAGTCCCGTGCCAGGTCCCGCATCAACTCTTCGATGGCGAGCGTCGAGATCGGGTCCAACGCGGAGCACGGCTCGTCCATCAGCACCACATGCGGCTCCACCGCCACCGCCCGCGCGATGCACAGCCGCTGCTGCTGCCCGCCGGACAGCGAATCGCCGGGCTTCTTCAACCGGTCTTTGACCTCCTCCCACAGGTGGGCGCGCCTGAGCGACTTCTCCACCAGATCATCGGCGGCGGCGCGCGGCGGCCGCTCACCCCGGATGATCAGCCCGGCCAACACGTTGTCCCTGATCGACATCGCGGGGAACGGGTTCGGTTTTTGGAACACCATCCCGATCTTCGACCGGACCGCCACCGGATCGACGCCTTTGGCGTTCAGGTCGACCCCGTCTAACTCGATCGTCCCGTGGGCGCGCGCCCCTGGGATGAACTCGTGCATCCGGTTGATCGACCGCAGCAACGTCGACTTGCCACAGCCGGACGGGCCGATGAACGCGGTGACGGCGCGCCCGGGGATCTCCAGCGAGACGTCCGCCACGGCGAGGTGGCTTCCGTAGAAACAGCTCACCGCGCGGATGGAGATGCTGCCCGGCGCCGGCGTGGCCGGCCAGGCCGCCGCCCCGCCCGGTGCGGCCCAAGGAGCGGCCGCGAGCGCGGCCAGAGGGCCGTCCAAGGGGTCGGCCGCGGGGCTGGTGTGGACCCTGGCGGCGGCTCCTCCAGCGGCGGACGGGATCGTGGCAGTCATCGGTTTCTCCTCAGTTTGGCGATTTGCGCTGGTAGGTGGCGGGCGGCCAGTTGGAGCGCGACCACCACGGCCATGAGCACGAGCGCGCCAGCCCAGGCCCGCTCGTCATATGCCGCGGTGTCGAGCCCTTTGGCCGACCACTGTGTGTAGATGAAGACCGGCAGAGTGGTCATGCGGCCATCCGCCAGGTTGTAGTTCATCGCGTCGGTGAACCCCGCGACGAGCAGCAGCGGCGCGGTCTCGCCGACGATCCGGGCGACGCCCAGCACCGCGCCGGAGGTCAGCCCCGGCAGCGCGGTCGGCAGCACCACCCGCCGGATCACCTTGTGCCGCGCCGCTCCGAGCGCGAGTCCCGCCTCACGCAGATCTTGTGGCACAAGCCGCAGAACCTCCTCGGAGGATCGCACCACCACCGGGATCATGATCATCGCGAGCGCCACGGCGCCGGCCAGCCCGGAACGCGTCCCCGGCCCGAGCAGCAGCGAGAACAGCGCGTACGCCGCGAGCCCGGCGACGATCGACGGGATCGACACCATGATGTCGACGGCCCGCCGGGTCAGGGACGCGAGACGCCCCTCGGCGCCGTATTCGGTCAGGAAGATCGCCGCGCCGAGCCCCAGCGGGATCGCGATCAGCGCGGTCGCCGCCGTTATCAGCAGCGTGCCGACCAGCGCGTGGAGCAGCCCGCCGCCCGGACCCACCACAGCCCACATCGAGCTGCTGAACAGCTCCGCGTCGATCCGCGCCATCCCGCGCCGCACAGACTCCCAGATCACGGACGCCAGCGGCACCGCTGTCGCGGCCACGGCGAGCACGACTGCGCCAAGCGCCAGCCGGTTTCTCAGGCGTCGCCCCCACCTGGGCCGTGAGCTGGCGAGCACGTCCGCGACGCCACCGCCGCACGATGCCGACCGGTCGGCATCGTGCGCCAACACCGTCGCGCTCACCTCGCCACCGCCTTCCTGGCGACCCTGCGGCCAGCGATGGACGCGAGCAGCGAGATGGCGAACAACACCAAGCCGAGTCCGATCAGGGCGTCGACTTGGCGGCCGGCCGATTCGGGGAAGGCTGAGGCGATGAACGCCGCGATGGTCGCGGGGTTCTCAGGGGAGATGACGTTGAAGCTGATCAGGAACGGTGTGGCGCTCAGGACCATGGCGACGGCCATGGTCTCGCCGAGCGCGCGGCCGAGCGCGAGCATCCCGCCGGCGACGATCCCTGAGCGGGCGGTGGGCAGGACGGCGGTGCGGACCATCTCCCAACGCGTCGCGCCGAGCGCGGTCGCCGCCTCCATCAACGCGGGCGGGGTCAAAGCGAAGCTCTCGCGGCAGATCGCGGCCATGATCGGCAGGATCATCACCCCGACCACCATGCCGGCGGTCAAGGCGGTCCGGCCTGTGACGGACGGCTCGCCGCTGAAGAACGGGAGGAACGCGAGGTGGTCGTGGAGCCAACCGTAAACGGGCGTCATGAGCGGGGCGAGCACCATCAGCCCCCACAAGCCGAACACCACCGAGGGCACGGCGGCGAGCAGGTCCAACACCGCGCCCAGGAACCGGCCGAAGCGGGGCGACGGGGCGTAGACCGTGGCGGCGAGCGCGACGCCCACCGCGGGCAGGGTCGCGAACGCAAGGGCGATCGCGGCCACCCACAACGAGCCGAACGCCAGCGGCCCCGCCAGCTGGAAGAAGCTCGTGGCGCGGGCGGGCAGGTCCCCTGCTCCAGCGAACATGGACGGGCCGCCCCGGATCGTCAGGAACGCCAGGACCCCGACCAGGATCGCGGCCACGGCGATCGCGGCCGAGCGCACACCCCAGGAGAAGGCGCGCTCGCCCGCTCCACCACCCCCCGGGGTGTCGCCGGTCGGTGGCAGAGCGGGCTTCGGGGCCGCGAGGACGGGCGCCACTCGTCCTCCTGCCCCGCCTGGGGCCTCAGCCGATGCGGTCAACCGCGGCGCTCACTTTCGCGCTCAGGCCCTCCTCAGAGGTGATCGGCGCGGAGCCGGCGTTCGCGGCCGCGGCCTCCTGGCCCTCCTTCGAGGTGACGTACTTCAAATAGGCGGCCACCAGCTTGGCTTGGTCCGCGCTCTCGTACTTCTCACAGGCGGCCAGGTAGCTGACCAAGATCAACGGGTAGGCGCCCGGGGCGGTGGTGGCGCGGTTCAGCTCGTAGACCAGATCGGCTTCGCCGCGGCCGGTCTCCAGAGTGGACTCGGCGACGGCTTTGGCGGCGCCTTCGGCCGAGGGCGTCACCCACTCGTCTCCGACCTTGATGGACGCCCAGCTGAGAGCTTTGGCCTGGCCCGCGTCGACGTAGCCGATCGAACCGTTCCCGGCGGTCAACGCGGACACCATGCCTTGGGTCTTCTCCGCGCCCTCGCCGCCCTCGATGGGCCACTCCTCGGTCTCGCCGAAGGTCCACGCCTCAGGCGCGTTGGCGGCCAGGTAGTCGGTGAAGTTCCCGCTGGTCCCGGAGGGGTCGGAGCGGTGCACGGGACTGATCTTCAGATCCGGCAGGGTCACGCCCGGGTTGTCGGCTTGGATGGCCGCGTCGTTCCACTGGGTGATCTTGCCGGTGAAGATGTCCGCGATGGTCGCGGCCGTCAAGTTGAGCGAGTCGACGCCTTCGAGGTTGAACGCGACGACGATCGGCGAGATGTAGACCGGGATCTCGACTATGCCGGAGCCGGCGGCGCAGGAGCCGAGCGAGGTGAGATCCTCGGGCTTGAACGCGGCGTCGGTGCCGACGAAGTCGAGCCCTCCGGCTTGGAACTGCTCCCGGCCGGAGCCGGAGCCCACCGGGTCATAGTTGACCTTGACATCTGGCGAGACGGCGGCGAAGCCGGCCTTCCACGCCTCTTGCGCGGCGCTCTGCGAGCTGGCGCCCGCGCCGCTGACGGTTCCCTTCAACTGGTCGGCGCCCGAACCGGATGGCGTCTCGTTCTGGGCGCAACCCGCCAGCGCCGCCAATGCCAGCGCCGCCACGCTGACGACTGCCCGTCTTGTCTACTGCGACTTCATATGGCCCTCCCCTACGTTTCCTGCTTGATGACGCCTTCGACGCTAAGCGGCGGGATCTAACTCTGGGCGTATCTCAGGTAAACGAAGGGTGAACGGGCCTAAAACTTTCGGCGCGGGTGGTGGTCTAGGCGGGAGCGCCGCGGTCGCCGCGGCCCGGCTCGGGCCGCTGACCAGCTTAAACGCAGCGGCGGCCCCGCAGGGGCCGCCGCCCGCTCAGCGGGCCGCCACGCGGGCGGCCCTCGGAATGGTGGGGCCCTACTTGGGTTCCTTGTCGAGCTCCGCGCGGATCGCGTCCGCCTCGGCCTGCTCGCGCAGCAGTTCGGCGCCGTCCGCCGAGTCGCCCACTTCCGGCGACTCGTTGGCCTCGACCAGGGGTTCGGCGTCTTCGACCAGATCGGTCGAGCCGTCGGCGGCGTCATCCAGGATGTCGGCGGTCGCCTGCTCGGCCAGCCGGTCGGCATCGTGCGTCGCCGCCGCCGCCTTGCCCTTGCCGCGCCTCAAGCCGAGACGCCGCTTCTTGGGCGCCTCCGCCTCTTCGCCGGGAGTCGCGGCCTTCGCCGCCTCGGCCTCCATGACGAGCTCGATCACGGCCATCGGCGCGGCGTCGCCCTTGCGTGGGCCGATCCGGACGATGCGGGTGTAGCCGCCGTCGCGGCCGGCCATCGCGGGGCCGATCTGCGTGAACAGGAAGTGGACCACCGACTTGTCGCGGACGGTGCGCATCACGCGCCGCCGCGCCGCGAGGTCGCCGCGCTTGGCGAACGTGATCAGGCGCTCGGCCACGGGACGGACCCGTTTGGCCCGTGTCAGGGTGGTCACCACCTGGTGGTGCTCAAACAACTGCGTGGCCAGATTGGCCAGGATCAACCGCTCATGGGCGGGGCTGCCGCCGAGGCGTGGCCCCTTGGGAGGGGTTGGCATGTTGGCTCTCCTTCGACTTAGGCGTAATTCGGGTCTTCCGCGATGAACTCGGGCGTGGTGCCGACCGCGGAATGGTCGAACTCGAGGGGCGAATCTTTCAGCGAAAGCCCCAACGTGCCCAGCTTCTCCTTGACCTCGTTGATCGATTTGATCCCGAAGTTCCTGATGTCGAGCAGGTCCGCCTCCGAACGGGCGACCAACTCGCCGACAGTGTGGATCCCCTCGCGTTTGAGGCAGTTGTAGGACCGGATCGTCAGGTCCAGGTCTTCGACCAGCAGGGCCAGGTCGGCGGCCAGCGCCGCGTCAGTTGGGCTGGGGCCGATCTCGATGCCTTCCGCGTCTGGGTTCAACTCCCTGGCCAGCCCGAACAGCTCTGTCAGGGTCTTTCCCGCCGAGGCCAGCGCGCTGCGCGGCGTGCTCGCCCGCTTGGTCTCCACATCCACGATCAACCGGTCGAAGTCGGTGCGCTGTTCGACACGGGTCGCCTCGATCTTGTACGCCACTTTGAGGACCGGCGAATAGATCGAGTCGATCGGGATGCGCCCGATCTCCGCGTCGGCGGACTTGTTTTGCACGGCGGTGACGTAGCCGCGGCCGCGTTCCACGGTCAGTTCGATCTCCAGCTTGCCTTTCGCGTTCAGCGTCGCGATGTGCAGCTCCGGGTTGTGCACCTCGACGCCGGCGGGTGGCGTGACGTCCGCCGCGGTCACCACCCCGGGGCCCTGTTTGCGCAGGTACATCACGACGGGGGTGTCGTGTTCCGAGGAGACCACCAGGTTCTTCAGGCTCAGGATGATCTCTGTGACGTCTTCTTTCACGCCCGGCACGGTCGAGAACTCGTGCAACACGCCGTCGATCCTGATCGACGTCACCGCCGAGCCTGGGATCGAGGACAACAGGGTCCGCCGCAGCGAATTGCCCAGGGTGTAGCCGAAACCTGGCTCCAGCGGCTCGATCACGAACCTGGAGCGGTATTCCGAGATGACTTCTTCGGTCAACGTGGGTCGTTGTGTGATTAGCACTGCTTTGTTCTTCCTTTTCTTGGGGCCCCCGCCATATGAGGCCGCCTTTCGAGGTTTCCGCCCGCGTGGTCTCTGTCCGCCACACGCGCGGGTCGGCTGCGGCGCCGTGCCGAACTAGCGCACGATGCCGACCGCCGACTCAGCGCTCCCGCCTCCCGTGGGCGACGGCCGCGCTGGGTTCGCTGGGGCGCCGAGCCGGCTTGGCGCGGCGCCGGCCGCGAACGGTCACACCCGGCGCCGCTTGGGCGGGCGAGCGCCGTTGTGCGCCTGGGGGGTGACGTCTGTGATGGAGCCGACCTCCAGGCCTGCCGCCTGGAGTGATCGGATCGCGGTCTCCCGGCCGGAGCCGGGGCCCTTGACGAACACGTCGACCTTCTTCACGCCGTGTTCCTGGGCGCGGCGCGCCGCGGACTCCGCCGCGAGCTGGGCCGCGAAGGGTGTCGATTTGCGTGATCCCTTGAACCCCACCTGGCCCGACGAGGCCCAGGCTAGGACGGCGCCGCCCTGGTCTGTGATCGAGACGATGGTGTTGTTGAACGTGGACTTGATGTGGGCGTGCCCATGAGGCACGTTTTTCCGGTCCTTGCGCCGGACTTTACGCGCGCCTTGCCTTGTCTTAGGGGGCATAGCTTCTCCTTATAGCTGGTCTCGGTTGGATGCTCACGGGCGGGCCGGCCGGCCCGGGCTACTTCTTGCCCGCCTTCTTCTTGCCGGCCACAGTCCGCTTGCGGCCCTTGCGGGTGCGCGCGTTGGTCTTGGTGCGCTGCCCGTGCACGGGCAGCCCCCGGCGGTGCCGAATGCCCTGGTAGGACCCGATCTCCACCTTGCGGCGGATGTCGGCCTGGATCTCACGCCTGAGGTCGCCTTCGACGCGGTAGTTCGCCTCGATGAAGTCGCGCAGAGCCACCAGCTCGGTGTCTGTCAGGTCTTTTACCCTTGTGTCCGGGTTCACCCCGGTCGCTTCCAACGTCTTGACGGCGCGAGTCCGCCCGATTCCGAAGATATAAGTGAGCGCGATCTCGACGCGCTTGTCGCGCGGCAGATCGACTCCGACTAGACGAGCCATTAGGCGTCACTCCCTGAAGAGTTGGTGGAGGTCTGGACCCATCGCCTCGCCGAACGGTTCGTCTGGTCCGGCGCCCCGGCCTCCAACCGGGGGCGGCCGCGTGGCACGCCGCGTCCGGAGCTTCGGGCTGTGGCCCTCAGGCTGCGGGTTGTGGCAGCGCGCCGCGTGGTGGCGGTGAGTCATTTTCTATTGTTGGCACCGTCCCTTGGCGCCGCACGCGGCGCCTGTACGGCTCGCCATGAGCCAGCCGTCGGCTAGCCCTGGCGCTGCTTGTGCCTTGGGTTGTCGCAGATCACCATGACCGTGCCCCGGCGCCGGATGATCTTGCACTTGTCGCAGATCCTCTTGACTGACGGTTTGACCTTCATGTTCCTTCCAACCCTCACTTATAGCGGTAGATGATACGGCCACGGTCCAGGTCGTATGGGCTCAGTTCCACCACAACCCTGTCTTCCGGCAGGATCCTGATGTAGTGCTGGCGCATCTTGCCTGAGATGTGGGCCAAGACCCTGTGGCCGTTGGTCAGCTCGACGCGAAACATCGCGTTGGGCAGGGCCTCGACCACGGTGCCCT
>JAITLE010000157.1 GCA_031278075.1 Bifidobacteriaceae bacterium
AGCCACTTGACACGCGTCGAGGGGCGCGGGAACGGGGCGTGGACGTGCTGGAAGGCCACCTGGATCGGCTGCTCTCCGGTGAACGGCTGCGCGCCGGTGAGCAACTCGAACAGGACCACGCCCGCCGCGTAGACGTCGGCCCGTTGGTCCGCCGCGCCCTGCGCCACGAGCTCCGGGGACAGATACGCCACCGTGCCCAGCACAATCCCAGAGGAGGCCGCCGTGAACTCGCTGACCGCCCGGGCCAACCCGAAGTCCGCGACCTTCGCCTTGCCCTGGGGCGTGATCAAGATGTTCTCGGGTTTGACGTCCCGGTGCACAAACCCGGCCGCGTGCGCGGCCGCCAACGCCTCCAGCACCTGGGCCATCAGGTCAAGCGCCCGGCCGACGGGCGGCAGGCCCGACGAGTCCATGACGTGACGCAGATTCGATCCCTCCACCAACTCCATCACCAGATACGGCGCCTCGCCGTAAGCGCCCTGGTCGTAGACGGCGACTATGCCAGGGTGGACCAGCCGCGCGGCGGAGCGGGCCTCCCGGCGGAACCGGTCGACAAACCCGCGCCCGTCCGCCAGATGCGGGTGCAACACCTTGACCGCGACCGGGCGGTCCAGCCGCAGATCGGTGGCCCTGTACACGGTGGCCATGCCGCCGCGGGCGATCCGCCCCTCGACGCGATAACGCGCGTCGACGACGCGGCCGATCAGCGGGTCGCCAGGGGGAGAGGTCACAAGCGCGAGTCTACGGCGTGGCGCTGACAACACCTACATCCGCGCCGCCGTGAGCAGCCAATCGAAGGCCTCGACGAGGGATGCCCGCGCGGCGGGGGAGATGGTGGACCGTTTGAGGTATTCGACGGCGGCGTGACGCCGCTCGGCGACGATCTCTTCGACCGCCTGCAACGCCCCCGACCGCCGGATGACCTTCTGCAGATGGTCGACCCGCGCCTCAACCGGCGGCGTCGCGCCGCGCAACAGCGCGTTGACGAACAAACGGCGCTTGGCGGGCTCGAGGAGGCGCATCGTGAAGCCGGCCAGCACGGTCCGCTTCCCGTCGATCAGATCCTGGCCCGTGGGTTTGCCGGTCTCCTCCGAGGAGGCGAGCGCCCCGCGGATGTCGTCGCGCAGTTGGTACGCGCTGCCGAGCGGGACCCCTGCCGCCTCCATCACGGCGCATTCCTCGTCGGACGCGCCGGCGCAGGCCGCGCCGAGCGCCAACGGCAGTGCCCCGAGGTAGCGCGACGTCTTGACCAGCATGGCGGCCACGGCCTGTTGGATGACTTCTTCCGGCTCCTCGGCGCCGGGAAGACACGGGTAGATCGCGTCCATCGCTTGTCCGAGCACCCGCTCGAGTTGCGCCGATTGGCGCATCGCGCTGAGCCGCGCCGCCTGCTCGTCCGGGACGCCGCGGACGGCCTCGGCGAACACGTCGCCGGAGACGACGAGCAGCGCGTCGCCGACGATCTGCGCGAGCGCCGCGCCCAACCGCCCTGAGTCGCCAGTCCAGCCCGACGCGTCGTGCAGATCTTGGAAATAGCGGTGGAGCGACGGGTGGCCGCGGCGGATGTCCGCGCGTGCCGCGAGGTCGTCGTGGATGAGCACGGCGTCGACGAACATCTCCTGCGACGCCGCGATCAACTTGACGCTGTGTTCGTCGAGCGCCATGGGGCTGGACGCGCCGCCGTGCGCGACGTAGGCGGTCCACATCAGCCGAGTCACCGGCCGCGACCCGCCTTCGTGGGTGTGCTTCAAGCCCTCGACGCCGATCATCGCGGTGAACCCGCGGGGCGACAAATCCCGGGCCACCAGCGCCAGCCGCTCTTCGAGCACGCGTTCCGTGGCGTCGACGAACGCCTGCGCGGGGCCATCAGTGATCACAGCCTCAAGGGTAGCTCTGGCGCCGGGCGCGGCCCTGCGCCAGGCGCGGAATTTGCGTCGTCACGAAGGCCATGACCGGTCGGCGCGGCACGCTAGGTTGGGCGGGTGAGAGTTTTGGAAGCGATCCAGGCCGCCGCGCCGTCGCTCTCGTTCGAGTTCTATCCACCGCAGGGTCCGGACGCCACGGCCCGCATGTTGCGCCGCGCTGAACGGCTTGACCGGCTGGCGCCGGACTTCGTCGCGGTCACTTACGGCGCGGGTGGGCGAGGCGCGGCGGGCCAGGCCGCGTCTGTCGAGGCGGCGGCCGCGCTGCGGTCGGTCACTCGCGCCGCGCTCGTGGCGCACCTGACCTTGGTGGGGCAGAGCGTCCAGGAGCTGTCCGATGCCGTCCGGCGGCTCACAGCGGCTGGCGCCGAGGCTTTCATGGCGTTGCGCGGCGATCCCCCCGGCGGTCCCGCGGCGCCATGGGTCGCGGACGGCGCCTTGACCTACGCCAGCGAGCTTGTCGCGCTGATCAGGGAGATCAGCGACGCCCCGATCGGAGTGGCGGCGTTCCCGCTCGGCCACCCGACGGCGCGTTCCTTGGAACACGACGCGGCGGTCCTCGCGCTAAAGCAGGCCGCCGGCGCCGATTTCGCCGTCACCCAAGTGATGTTCGATGCCGAGGACTACTCTCGGCTCGTCGCTCGGGCCCAGCGCGCTGGGGCGACGCTCCCGTTGGTGCCGGGCGTCATACCGATCACGGCGACGGCGAGCGTGGCGCGGCTCGAGTTGCTGTCCGGCGCTCCGCTCCCGGCGGCGTTGGCTGACCAGTTGGCCCGGGCGGAGGACGGCGCGGCGCGTGAAGCGGTCGGTGTCGCGTGGTCTGTGGCTTTGGGGCGCGCGTTGCTGGAGCGGGGCGCGCCGGGGATCCATCTTTACACGCTCAACACGACCGCGGCGGCCGAGCAGGTGTGCCGGGAGCTGGGACTCGGGGGAGCGGCGCGGGTGTGATCCGCCGTCTGGGCCGGACGGCATCGGGCGTCGGGTGCGAGAAGCGCGGATGATGTGTGATCCACAGGGCGGCGGCGTTCTGCGCCCCTGATGCGGCCCGGTCGCGCGAGACTTGCCGCGTGACCGCTTCTCCAGTACTCATCTCGAACGCGGGGGGCCTCGACGTGCTCGCCGCCGTCGCGGGCCAGCTCGGCTTCCACCCCCAAGACAGCGTTGTGATCTGTGGGCTGATGCCGCCCAGGGGTAGGCTCGGCCCCATCATCCGGGCGGACCTGGTGAGCCTCGCGCATCCGGAGGCGCGCGCCGCCATCCGCGCCAATCTTGAGCGGGTCCGCGAGGTGGGCGCTGAGGGCGCCTTTGTCGCCCGCTACAGGTCTCAGCTGGCGCCGTCGCTGCGCGACGACCGCGCGTTCGACGAGGCGTTGACGCTGGTCGAGGGCCTGTTCCAGCTGGTCGGGCTGTGGGACGTGGGACCGGGCGGGATCCGCGAACATGATGTGTCGACCCGCCGGCCGGTCGGGCCGCTGTTCGGGGATGATGATCTCAAGGGCACCAGGGCGGCGGCGGCTCTCGTCTTCCAAGGGGTTTCGACGACCGGCCGGCGCGAGGACCTCGCGCGGATCGGGTGGGCGGCGGCCGGCGAGCGGCGCGC
>JAITLE010000159.1 GCA_031278075.1 Bifidobacteriaceae bacterium
CGACGCGCAGCCAACGTATAGATGAGCGAGGCATCATTGTGGCTCCGACTCGGCGCAACCGGAGACCTCCGCACGAAGTGGACCAATTGGGGGACCACCAACCAGCAACAGCAGCAAAATCTGACGTCTCATGCAACCTGTGAAACGGCATAACCTGAGATAAGGGCGCTAAGAGGCCTACCCAGCGCACCTGGGGGTCAAGCGGGTTAGGGCTGTGGCGCGGTTTCACAATCGAATTACGGGACGTGGCGCAGCTTGGTAGCGCACCTGACTGGGGGTCAGGGGGCCGCGGGTTCAAATCCCGCCGTCCCGACTGGTGAAAAGCCGTTCGCTCGAACATTTGTGGCCCTGTTTTCGCGAGCTTTCTCGGCCCCTTCGACGGCTGGCGGGCGTCTGCTGGCAGCCGTCGAAGGGACGCCCCGCACGCGACATGGGGACTAAACCGGGACCACCAGTTCCCCCGCGACCACGAGGGCCGGCGGATCGGCGGCGACCACGAGGATCGGCGGATGTCCGTGCTCTAGGCGACAATCGACGGTCCTCGCGGAGGCCCGCCGCCAAATCAGAAAACGGGCACGCTGGCTGCTCTCTTGCGCGTGATAGCTTGGTGCGGTGCACCTGGACGCGGACTCAGTGGGACTGCGCGACGGCGCGATGCAAGTGCCGGCGGCGGCGAGGGAAGATTCGTTGTGTTCTGGGTTGAGTGTCCCGGGCGCGCCGGGCGCGCCGACGGTGGAATTGGCCGTGGCGGCGGTTGCGCGGAAGGGCTGATGGTGGCGAACAGACCGCGTCGCGCGCGTCAGGCGGCCCGATGGCTGGCTTGCGTCTGTGCGGCGTCGTTGGGTGTCGGCGCCTGCCAGGCGACCGTTCGGGACGGATCACCCGCCGCTCCAACGGCGGTCGGCGAGACGCAGGACGGATCGCCCGCCGCCCCAACGCCGGTCGGCGAGACGGTGGAGATCTCTTTCGGAGCCCAGTGGCGCGATGACGAGACCGGGGCCAAAGTTGGGGTCGGCGGCCCAGGCGATGGTAACAGCGACGAGGTCAACTTCGGCGTCGCTTGGGCTGGAGGAGGGTTTGACGCTGAGGGCCTATCCCCGGGTGAGAAATTTGAGGTTTGGGGTTGGGGTTACATCGAGGTGCTGGAGGTGGACCGCGACCAGTCCGCGGGGCGCGACGGGTCCGAGCCGGAACCCGGCGGCGGCGGTTCTGTCACTTTCTTGATGGTCCGCGACCCCGAGCGGCTTCGGTCGGCCGAGGATCTCGAACAGGCCGGAGCGGGTCGGCGCGTCAGGGTTTGTTCCGGGTCTCAGACCGCCCTGGCGGAGGGCGATTGGCGAGGTTGGCTCAGCTTGGGAGCCGCAGCGGGCGGCGTCCCCGGCGCGGGCGCCGAGGTGCTGGCGGGTCCGGTGGGTTCGAACCCGTCGCAGACCGCTTCGGTCGGGCCCGGCGAGTCGGCGGCGATCAGCGGCTGGGGGTCCGTCCGACTGCTGGAGCTCGAGGCCGCGGATGACTTCGGCCTCGTCAAGTGCGCCGTCTTCGAGGTCATTGCCGAGCAGTGACGCTCCGCCGCGCCACAGTTTTCGGCTTTCGCGCTCAAGACGGCGGCCAGCCGCCGCCGGTGGACGATGCCGTCCGGCCAGGCCCGTCCTTCCCCCCAGTCCCGGGGTGGCCGCCTTGGGCAGGCCGCGCAGGCCCAGGCAGGCGGTCAGCCCGCGCGGCGCCGCGCGTTCAGATGGCCACGATCCGCACGTGGGCCGGGCACAGCCGCCGCATGTCGCCTGGATCTGAGGTCACCAACGCCACCGGCGCGGTCAGGCGGGCCGCCAATTCGGCGACCACCGCGTCGATCGCGTGGGCGTGGCCGTGCAAACCCGCGTCAAGCAGCAACCGAGCGGCCGCGCGGACGGCGGCCTGGGTCACAGGCTCCACCCGCAGGCGCGACAATACCCAGTCCAGCCGCCGTTGGCGCACGCCTCGGTGGGCGGCTTCCAGAATTGTCATGGCCGATGCCGCCACATCGGCGCCGCTCCTGTGGCCCGCCGCCAGCAACGTCATCACGCGGCGGTCTTCCGCCAGCCAACCAGACAGGCCCTGCGAGTCGAGCACCAGGGTCCCGCCAGCCGGATTCACGCCGCGCCTTGAGAGGCGCCGGCCGCGCCGAACAGCTCGGCCTCGGCGGCGGCCAATTCGTCAAAGCCGAACGGCCCATGCTCGGTTTGATAGCGTCGCAGCTCCTGGCCCAGCAAGTCGTGGCGGACCTGTCTGGCCAGAGCCTCAGCCACATAGCCAGACAAATTCTCGGTCAAGCCTCGCGCGGCGCCGAGGATCTCATCCGGCACCGTGACAGTGACTTTGCGCGTCGCCATCCCAGTACCATACCGGAATATGGCCGACCTCCGGCGGCGGTCAGCCCGCGCGGCGGCGGGCTGGGGCTGATGTGTTCGCGCTGGGAATAAGTCGGTGGCGGCAGGCGTTAGCTCAAGTGTGAGACGGCGGCGAAGATTTGGATTGATGCGCGCTCCCGTCCTCGCGGCGGCGGCGGCGGTTGTGTTTCTGCTGGCAGGCGTCGTGGTCACGAGCCCGGCGGCGGCCGATGACGCGGCTGGGCAGACGCTGCCGGACGCGGGACGGGGCGCGGCTGGCGACGCCGACGTGGTCCTGACCGTGAACTCGGACCAGTTCGAGGAAGCCGGCTCTGATTGCGCCAACGGCGGCGTCTGCACGCTGCGCCGGGCCATCTTGGTGGCGAACGCCGTCGACCAGGAACTGGACGTCAGGATCGAGGCCGGCGTGGATGGCACGATCCTCTTCCCAACCAAAGTCGACAACTTGATGACGCGCGCCGCGGCGTCGCCCTTTGACACAGCCGGCGCGGCCTTCCACGTGACCCGGCCGATGGAGATCGATCTGGGCGACCGGCTGAGGCTGGTCCCGGCCAGCGGCGACGCGCCGAGCGCGACTGCGGCGGCCGCCGCCATGTTGGTGGACGCCCCCGGAGTGACCTTGCGGAACTTCAGCGGCTGGTTCTCTTACCAGTCGGTGTTCGTCTTCTCGGCCGATTCGGACGGGTCGTCGTTGGTCGGCGGCGAATCCATCCAGGAGGCCAACTACCACACCAACCGCCAGGTGGTCATCATGGCCGGGGCCGAGGACATCTCGATCAGCGGGTACACAATGGGCCGGCAGGCCAATGAAGCCGGCGCGGCCGGGATCGCCATCACCCGGTTCGCGTCAGACTCGGCCGCGGGACCGGTCAAGCGTGTTGCCATCACGGGTGTGACCTTCGACAACACCAATCCCACCAGCGCCACCTGCAGCAACTCCAACGGGACGGGCTGCTCCGCCAACGGCCTGCACCTGTCCAATGATGTGGCGGTGGATGGCCTGACGCTGAGGAACTCCAAGTTTGTCAACTTCTGGAGGACCACCGGCTCCGCCACGCTCAGCGCCATCAACGCCGCCGGCGGCGGCGCCCTGAGCAACTGGGATGTGACCGAGAACCAGTTCACCGACACGCGCAATGGGTCGGCGACCATCTTGTTGCCCACGTGGCAAGACACCAGAAAGGAACTTCCCGGCCCGTTCCGCATCCACGCCAACGTCTTCGACAACAGCAGGTCACCGGCGGCGCAAGCCCACGCCGTCTACCTGGAGATGAAGAGGGCGCTCGGCTCGACGGAGCCATCTGGGCTGTTCATCGAGGACAACTACTTCGACGGCTACTCCCAAACCATCAACCTGAAAGCCGCCGGCACGGTCACGGTCAGCCGCAACACCTTCGGGCCGAACACCTCCAGCGCGGCGTCGCCTGGGGACGCGGAGGAGAGCGGCACGGCGTCGGGCATCATGTTCACCAACAACGGCCGCGGCGCCAACCGCGGGATCAGGACCTTCTGGCCCAACTCCGCCACCGCCAACGGCTGCGCCTTGACGATTGACGTGCGCAAAACCACAGCCGGAGCGGACCTTCTCCCCGACACGCCGTTCGACCTCGACGTCTACTGGACCCAAGGAACCACGGCCGAGCTTTACCTGGGCACCTTGAAAGGCCTGCAAACGGAGGGCGTCTACACATTGGACGCCACCACGCCCGCCGGCGGCGGCATCAGGCTTCAGACCCAGAGTTCTGGCTCGGCGGTGGCGCAGCCGGAGTCGTCCCAATATTCGCGGATCGTCGGGGTGAACCCGAGCGGCGTCTGCAGCCCGGCTGTCGCAGTCGCCCTGCACGCTTGGACGGACGTCCCCCAGGACGCCACCGACTATGACAGCGTGGTCAATTCGACCGCCACCCAACTGGACCGCGGCGCCATCGTCACCGCCGGCGCCGACATCTGGTTCACCTACACCGTCACCAACATCGGCACGGCCAAAATCGAACAGGTGCTGGTCTCCGACGATCAAGCGGCGTCGGTCTGCGTCATCACGCAACTGCGAGCGGGCGAGAGCGCCGGCTGCGCCCGCCGGGCCGACCCGGTCTAGACGTGCGCGCCCGGCGATGGGCGCGGCATCGGCGGTCCGGTTTGCGTTCGACGCGGCCCGTCCGGTGGCATAATGGCCGGTGAAGACCCTGAGGAGGAGCCCGATGGCGTTCTTTGCCGTCCATTACCGCTACGGCGCCGACGCGCCCGCGGTGGCTGGCGCCAAGCCCGCCCACCGGGCCTACCTGGCCGACTTGCTGGACCGGGGCCTGCTGGCGGCCTCGGGTCCGCTGACCGACGCGCCCGAGGGGCTGCTGATATTCCACGCCGAATCCGCCAACCAGGTCGCAGACCTGATCGCGGCCGACCCGATCAATCTCGCCGGGTTGGTCGAACAAGCCACCATCCGCCCTTGGAGCCCCAATCTGGGGCCGTTCACCGACGACTGAGGAAGGCACTCATGCATATCCGGCCCCTGCTGGCGGACGATTGGGAGGACGTCTCCGCGATCATGGAAAGTTCGCTGGGCCCCACGGCTTTCGAAGACGAGCTGCCCGCCTGGGAGCGGTGGAACGCCCGCTACCTGCCCGGACACCGGTTGGTCGCCGCCAACCGGCAGGGCCGGGTGACCGGTTGGGCGGCGTTGGAGCCGATCTCCGGGCGCTCGGCGCTGGTCGGGGTGGCCTGCGTCTCCGTCTTTGTCGACCCCGCCCACCGCGGCCAAGGCTTCGGCCGGCACCTGCTTTCGAACCTTGTCACCGCTTCCGAGGAAGCCGGTTTTTGGACGCTTCAGGTTTACGTCCTGCCGCACAACACCGCCGCCCTCCACTTGTGCGAGGAGTTGGGTTTCCGCACGGTCGGGCGCCGCCAGCGGTTCGCCCGGTCGGGTGAGGCCTGGCACGATGCCGTCTTGCTGGAACGGCGCAGCCCGAACGTTTTCGCGGACGCCGGTGAGCCCGCCCCGGAGATTCCGGAAGCCTCTTAGGACTCCGGGCGCGGCCGGGCCGACGAAATGGCCCCGGCCGCCTCTTGCGCGTCCGCTTCAGCCCCGGTCGCGGGTCATTTGACGGCCTCGCGGACCTCGCGCAGCTCCCGCTTCAACTCGGCCACCTGGTCGCGGTAGCGGGCGGCCAACTCGAACTTCAGCTCGGCGGCGGCGGCGCGCATCAACTCCGTCAAAGACGCGATCTCGTCCAGAATCTGCGACACCAGCGCCGGCTCCTTCGGCCCCCGCCCAACCGGACGCCCGCCCGGCCGGGCGCCGGCGGCGAAACCCGGACGCGCGGCATCGGACAACAAACCGGCGGTGTCCGCGTCCTCCCGCATCAACGCCTCGGTGATGGCAGAGATGCGCTTGCGCAACGGCTGCGGGTCAAGGCCATGCGCCTGGTTGAAGGCGACCTGCTTGGCGCGGCGGCGGTCGGTCTCACCGATCGCGTCGGCCATGGCGGGCGTGACCTCGTCCGCGTACATGACGACCGCGCCGGAGACGTTGCGGGCCGCCCGCCCAATGGTCTGGATCAGCGACGTGGCCGAGCGCAGGAAACCCTGTTTGTCGGCGTCGAGGATCGCCACCAAGGAGACCTCCGGCAGGTCCAGGCCCTCGCGCAGCAAGTTGATGCCGACGAGCACGTCGAACTCCCCCAGCCTGAGGTCGCGCAGCAATTCGACGCGCTTGAGCGTGTCCACGTCGGAGTGCAGGTAACGGACCTTGACCCCATGGTTGGCCAAGTAATCGGTCAAATCCTCGGCCATCTTCTTGGTCAGCGTTGTGACCAGGGAACGCTCGTCGCGTTCGGCGCGCAGGCGGACCTCGTGCAGCAGGTCGTCGATCTGGCCCTTTGTCGGGCGGACCTCGACCGACGGGTCGACCAGTCCGGTGGGGCGGATGATCTGCTCGACCACGCCATCAGACAACGACAGCTCGTAGTTGCCGGGCGTGGCCGAGAGGTAGACCGTCTGCCCGATCCGCTCTAGGAATTCCTCCCATCGCAGCGGCCGGTTGTCGAGCGCCGAGGGCAGGCGGAAGCCGTGCTCCACCAGCGTCCGCTTGCGCGACATGTCGCCCTCGTACATGGCGCCGATCTGCGGCACGGTCACATGCGACTCGTCGATGACCAGCAGGAAGTCCTCCGGGAAGTAGTCCAGCAGCGTGTTCGGCGGCGTCCCCGGCGCGCGCCCGTCGATGTGCCGCGAGTAGTTCTCAATCCCGGCGCAAGTCCCGATCTGGCGCATCATCTCGAGGTCGTAGGTGGTGCGCATGCGCAGCCGCTGGGCCTCCAGGAGCTGATCGCGCGACTCCAGGTCCGCCAGCCTCGCCTCCAGCTCCTGTTCGATTCCCCGGGTGGCGGCCTCCATGCGCTCGCGCCCGGCCACGTAATGCGAGGCCGGGAAAATGTTGACTGTCGTCTCCGGTTGGATGACCTCGCCGGTCAATGGGTGCAGGGTGGCCAACGCCTCGACTTCATCCCCGAAGAACTCAACCCGAATGGCCAGCTCCTCATACATGGGTATGATTTCAACCGTGTCGCCGCGCACCCTGAAGGTCCCGCGCGTGAAGGCGAGGTCGTTGCGGGCGTACTGCATCTGGATGAATTGGCGCAGCAGGTCGTCGCGCTCGATCTGCTGGCCGAGGCTCAACCGCACCATCCGGTCGACGTACTCCTGCGGCGTGCCCAGCCCGTAGATGCAGCTGACGGAGGCGACCACCACAGTGTCACGCCTGGTCAGCAGCGATGACGTGGCCGAGTGCCGAAGGCGTTCGATCTCATCGTTGATGGACGAGTCCTTCTCGATGTAGGTGTCCGTCTGCGGAATGTACGCCTCCGGCTGGTAGTAGTCGTAGTAGGAGACGAAGTATTCGACGGCGTTGTTCGGCAGCAGTTCGCGGAACTCAGAGGCCAGTTGCGCCGCCAGCGTCTTGTTCGGCTCGATCACCAGCGTTGGGCGCTGGATTCGCTCGATCAGCCAGGCGGTTGTGGCGGTCTTGCCGGTGCCGGTGGCGCCCAGCAGCACCACGTCCTTCTCGCCGGCGTTGATGCGCTCGGCCAGGTCCGCGATCGCCTCCGGCTGGTCGCCGGACGGTTGGTAGTCGGCCACGACCTCGAACGGCGCCACCGTCCGCTGCAGTTCGGTCACCGGGCGCATGGCCTCTAACCTACCCCGCTTCCACGCCGCTCGTGGCTTGATCGGCAGCGTAGATCCGCTCACGGAAGGACGCCGCTTGACGGCGCCGTTCGGTAGGCTCGCACGCAGCCATAGGTGAGGAGAGCGGAGTTTGCCAGTGCCAAGCGAGCGGAGCGAAGACAACGAGTTGCCCCCCGGGGCCGACGCGCCGCCGCCTGGCGACGGGGGCGCCGAGGACGAGAAGCCAGACGGCGACGTGGCGGACGACGAGGCGCCCGAGCCGGACGGCGAGACCGCCGACGACGCGCCAGCCGACGAGGCGTCAGAGCCAGGCGACGAGGACAAGAAGCCCGGCGACGACGTGGCGGACGACGAGGCGCCAGAGCCGGACGGCGAGACGCCGGATGACGTGGCAGCCGAAGAGGTCCCAGAGCCGGACGATGACGCGCCAGGCGACGAGGACGAGAAGCCAGACGGCGACGTGGCAGCCGACGAGGCGCCCGAGCCGGACGGCGAGACCGCCGATGACGCGCCAG
>JAITLE010000106.1 GCA_031278075.1 Bifidobacteriaceae bacterium
GAGCTGACGGGGCTGATCGCCCTTTATTCGCTGTCGAAGCAATCGTCCGCGGCCGGGTATCGGGCCGCGTGGCTGGCGGGCGATCCGGCGCTCCTGGCCCGGATCGGCGAGCTTCGCAAACACATGGGCCTGATGACACCGGCTCCGGTCCAGGCGGCCGCGGTGGCGGCCCTCGCCGACACCGGCCATGTCGCTCGAGTGCGGGAGACGTACCGGCGGCGGCGCGTGAAGTTGCTGGACGGCATCGTGCGCGCGGGTTATGTCGTGGAGGAATCAGGCGCGGGGCTTTACCTGTGGTTTACCACCCCCGATCGACAGGACGGCTGGTCGACCGTCGCGGATCTGGCTGGTCTCGGGATCCTGGTCGCGCCCGGCGCCTTCTACGGGGAGGCCGGACGCCCCTACGTGCGCCTGGCTCTGACCGGGAGCGACGCTGCCGTCGCGGAGGCGGCGGCCCGGCTCGAAGGCGCCTAGGACGGGCGCCGCGGCCGGGTGGGGGCGGCCGGCCGCGATCCAGGCGCCGGCCAGGTCCCATGACGCCTGGTGCATAATGTCCCAATAAAGGCCTGGTCACGTGCCGACTAAGAGGAGGTAGCAGATATGGCAGCGGCGGAGAACGCCTCGAAAGTGCGTCTGAAGGTGGGGGACAAGTCCCTCGAGTTGGCGACGACTCGCGCCACCGCGGGAGCGGACGGGATCGTGATCTCCCCCCTGATGAGCCGAACCGGCTTGGTCGCACTGGATCCCGGCTATCTCAACACCGCGGCGTGCACCTCGGAGATCACGTTCATCGACGGCGACGCGGGCGTGTTGCGCTACCGCGGCTACCCGATCGAACAGCTGGCTGAGCGTTCCACGTTCCTAGAGGTGGCGTTGCTGCTGATCAGGGGCGACCTGCCGAGCCGCGCGGAGCTGGAAGGCTTCGAGGCGCGGATCGACAAACACATGTACCTCTCGGACGATTTCCGCCAGATCTTCTCGGTGATGCCGCGGCGGGCGCACCCGATGGCGACGCTCGGCGCCGCGATCAACATGATGGCTGGTTTCTACCCCGAGTCGCTGGATCCCCTCGACCCCTCGGCGGTCAGGCTGGCGACCGCGCTGATGCTCGCGAAAATGCCCACGATCATCAGTTATATCTACCGCCGCGCCCAAGGCAACGCGCTGCTCTACCCGCAACAAGGGCAGAGCTACATTCAGAACTTCGCGCGCATGACTTTCCAATTGCCCGGCGAACGTTTCGACGTGCCGGATGTGTTTTATAGGGCGCTGGACACGTTGCTGATCTTGCACGCCGACCACGAGCAGAATTGTTCCACATCGTCGGTGCGCATGATCGGCTCGGCGCGGACCAACCTTTTCATGTCGGTGGCTGGCGGGGTGGCGGCGCTGTCCGGCCCGCTGCACGGCGGCGCCAACGAGTCTGTCCTCGAGATGCTCTCCCACATCCGCGACAACGGCATCTCGCCGAAGGAATTCATGGCCAAGGTCAAGAACAAGTCCGCGGGCGCCCGGTTGATGGGGTTCGGCCATCGCGTCTACAAGAGCTACGATCCACGCGCCGCGATCGTCAAGAAGTTGGCCGATGCCGTCCTCGAGGCTTTGGGTGTCCGCGACGAGTTGTTGGACATCGCGCATGAGGTGGAGCAAGTCGCGCTTTCGGACGACTATTTCGCCGAGCGCCGGCTCTACCCGAACGTCGACTTTTACACTGGGATCATCTACCGGGCGATGGGTTTCCCCGGCTCGATGTTCACACCGTTGTTCGCCCTGGGGCGCCTGCCGGGCTGGATCGCTCAGTGGCGGGAAATGATCAACGACCCGGCGGGTCGGATCGGCCGGCCGCGCCAGGTCTATGTGGGCTTAGGCGAACGGGACTACGTCCCGCTCGGCGAACGCGGCGACGACTGACCGCCTGGACGTCAGGGCGCGGCCGGGGCGCCAGCGGTTTGTGGCAAGATGGGCTCGGCGTTGATTCGGTGGTGAGACGGCGCCACGCCACATGAAGCACGAGAGAGGCCCCCGACATGTCGATTAATCGGACGACTCGCAGCACCGCCGTTGTAGAACGCTCGCAGGACGGAACGCCTGGTCGGCGCTGGCGTCTCGCTGGCTCGCTAGGTCTGGTCGTCGCTCTGGCGGCGGCGCTGGCGCCGTTGTTCCCGCAGTCCGCGCCGGCGGCGAGCAGCGACACGGTGATCGATCTGACGGACAGTTCGACCATGGAAGGCGACGGTTGGAGGTTCCTGGACGGTCTCTTCACCATCTTGGATGGCGCGGATGTCACAGTCACGGGTTCGACGGATGAGTTCCGCGTCATCGTGGCGTCAGGCGCCACTGCGACGGTGACCCTCGAGAACGCGACCATCGATTTCAGCGGCTCGTGGTCTGACACCCCGTTCAGCGTGGCGTCAGGCGCCGCTGTGACGGTGAAGCTGTCCGGTGTCAACACGTTGAAGGCGTCTGGCGACAAGGCGGCTCTGCATGTTCCGGCTGGCGCGAGCCTCTATCTCACGAGCGCGGCGGGCGACGGCCAGTATGCGGGCACGCTGAACGCGGCCATGTCGAACTCTGAGGCCGCCGGCATCGGCGGCGGCTTCGAGGAGGACGCCGGTGTCATCACCATCGCCGGCGGCACGGTGAACGCGGTGGGCGGCGCCTCGGCTGCCGGCATCGGCGGCGGCTACGGGGGATCGGGTGGAACGATCTCGATCACTGGCGGCCTTGTGACCGCCACCGCGGTGGCCAGCTGGGATGACCCGGCCGCGATCGGCGGCGGCGGCCTCGGCGGCGCCGGGACCATCACTATCTCCGGCGGCGTGGTCGTCGCGCTCGCCGGCGAGAACGCCGCTGGCATCGGCGGGGGTTCCGACAGCGTCGCTGGCAGCGTGACGATCACCGGCGGCACGGTGATCAGCTCCGCCCAGGGCATCGGCATCAGCAGCGCCGCCGGCCTCACTGACGTCACCATCAGCGGTTCTCCTGTGATCCTTGCCACAGCGGCGAACGGTCACACCTCGAACGGCGCTGGCGGCGTGCTGTTGGGCGGCGCTGTGGCGATCTCGACCAGCGAGCCTTACTCCCTGACGTTGGGCGCTGACTTGGTGGTGCCCGCGGGGGCGACGTTGACGGCGCCGCCGGGCTGGAAACTCGATCTGGGGACTCACACACTGGAGGTGGCGGCCGGCGGCACGCTCGATGTCCTGGGCGAGCTTCATGTGCCAAGCGGCGGGACGCTGAACAACAGCGGCGCTGTCGTGGTCGGCGACGGCGCCACCGTGACCATCGAGGGCCTCCTGACCGGCGCCAAGCTGGGTGGCGCGCCGGTGTCCGGGCCCCCGGTGTTGGCCTCGTCGACCGCGACCAGCTTGACTGTGGCGCCTGTCGCGCTTGGGGCCCAGACCGGTCAGACCGTCGAATACGCGATCGCCGAGTCCCCGGTCACGCCATCGACCTGGCAAGCCGGCACGACTTGGACGGGCCTTACTCCGGGCGCCAGCTACTTTGTCTTCGCTCGTTCTGCGGACAACAGCGTCTTCGACGCTGGGGCGCCGCTCGCGGCAGAGTTGGCGACTGCGGCGACGGTGGGAGCGGCGCTGTCGGGTGTGGTGGCTCCGGTGGCGGGCGTCGCGGCTGTCTCCACCATTGAGACAGATGAGTACTCGGGTGTGGTGTCGTGGTCGCCGCCTCCTCCTGCCGGGGTGTTCGCCCCGGGCGAGGCGTACACAGCGGAAGTGGTTTTGACGGCGAAGCTGGGTTGGACGTTTGAGGGCGTCGGCGAGGATTCGTACCAGGTGGATGGCGCGTCGAGTGTGACGAACGCGGCGGATAGCGGCGTGGTGACGGTGGTGTTCCCGGCCACGGGCGCGACGGTTGACCCGGTGTTGTCGGGTTTGGTGGCGCCGGTGGCGGGCGCGGTCCCGGTGTCGAGCCTCGAGACAGATGAATACGAGGGTGTGGTCGTCTGGTCGCCGCGGATGGTCGACGGCGTCTTCGACCCGGGTCAGGAGTACACGGCTCGGGTGTTGTTGACGGCGAAGCCGGGTTGGACGTTCGTGGGTGTCGGCGCGAATTCGTACCAGGTGGTCGGCGCCTCGAGTGTGGAGAACAACGCGGACGCCGGTGTGCTGACGGTGGTGTTCCCGGCGACGGGATCGCTCGACAAGACCGCTCTGGACGCGGTGTTGGACCAGGCGCGGGGGATAACCCGGACCTACCAGACCACTGAGACATGGGACGCTTTGCAAGCCGCGATCCTGGCTGGTGAGGCCGTGAGCGCGGACGTGGCCGCCAGCCAGCCCGCGATCACCGACGCGGCGGCGGCGATCGCCGGCGCGATCGCGGCGCTGCGCCACGACTATCCGGTGTTGGCCCCGTTCGGCGTGTGGAGCGGTGAAGGCGACGCGGCGGCGCAGGTGGATGTGGATTCCGCGAAGCTCACGCGATTCGTCTTGGACGGCGTCGAAGTTCCGGCCGCTGAATACTCGGCCACGGGGAACCCGCTGGTGTTGACGCTGCCCGAGGCCTATCTTGCGACCCTGGCGCCGGGCGAACACGACTTCTACGCCGAGTTCAGCGATGGGACGGCCGGCCCGCTGGCGCTCACCGTGACGGCCCCGGCGCCCAGCCCCAGCCCCAGCGATCCTGGCTCTGGCACGTTGCCTGTGACCGGCGGCGCAGCCTTGCCGCCGTTGGTGTTGGCGGCCGTGTTGCTGGTCACCGCGGGTGTGTTGCTTCGTTCTAGGGCCTACCGCTGATCCTCAACCGAGCGACGATCCCGTCCGGTCGCGCCAACGTCTAGCGGCTGCTTTTCGGGGGCCGACCGGGCGGTATGCGGTGGTGCTGGACGGCATCGTACGTCCGTTTCAGCGACTGCGACGCTTGGTCATAAACTCGCTGGACCAGCCGGATGAACAGGATGTCGATCACCGCTAGTTGGGCGATCCGGGAGGACATGGCGCCGGAACGGAACTTGGTTTCGCGGGCCATCGTCAGCAACGCCTCGTCCGCGAGTTCCGCCAAAGGCGAGTCTGGATAGTTGGTGATCGCCACCGTGGTGGCGCCGGTGCTCGCGGCGACCTCCAGGGCGTGATTCGTCTCAATGGTCAAGCCCGTGTAGGAGACGGCGATCGCGACCGAGCGCGGCGTCAACAGCGCCGCCGAAGTCAAGGCCAAATGGGCGTCAGACCAGGCGAACGCCAACAAGCCGATCCGGTGCAACTTTTGTTGCATGTCCTGGCAGGCCAGAGCCGAAGAGCCAATGCCGTACAACTCGATGCGGTCGGCTTCCGCCATCGCGGAGACCACCCGTTCGACAGCGGCCAAATCCAAGAACTGGGCGGTTTGCTCAATGGTCCTGGCCTCGTTATACGCGACCTTCGCCACCACCTGTTCGGCGGTGTCGGACTCGTTTATCTCGCCATGCTCGATCGAGAACCGGTCCCTTTGGCTCTCCTCCCGGTCCACCGAGCGAGCCATCGCCAAACGGAACTCGCGATATCCCGAGTAGCCGAGGTTCTTGCAAAACCGCAGGATGGTCGACTGCGATGTGCCGGTGCTGTCCGCCAACTGTCCGATCGCCATCTCCAGCACCGCCTCAGGGTTGTCCAGGACGAAGCGGGCGACCAGGCGCTCGCCCTTCCTAAGCGACGGTTCAGCCTGGCGGATCGCGACCCAGGCGTCGGCTGTCATATTCCCTACCATTGGCTCAGGACGTGAGCGACAGCTAAACGAAGATCGTTGGGCTTAGCCCATTGCCGCCGCGGATGCACGGCGTTTGTCAGAAGTACCCACGTCAACCCTTTGACCTGGTCGATCATCATAGCAGTGCCTGTGAAACCAGTGTGGCCCGCGGCTTGGTCGCCGGCCAACGGCCCCATCCAAGTGGGGTCCGCGATCCGCAACCCTAGGCCTTGGCCAAAGCCGGCCGCTGCCCGGAGCGGCCCGGTGAGCCGGTCCGTGCGCGCCATCTCCACCACTCGGCGGGAGATCACCCGCTCCGTCCCCCACACGCCGTCGGCTCGGATCAACTCGGCGAGGGCCAGCACATCTTGGCCCGTGGCGAACAGCCCGGCGTTGCCGGCCACGCCGCCTAGCGCCCAGGCGGCCTCGTCGTGCACCTGGCCGCGGATCATCCCGCGTGGCGCCCAAGACGGGTCCGGCGAATCCTCGGTCGCCGCGGTCGGCCAGTCCGTTGGCGGGTTGAACGCCGTTCGCCTCAGCCCCATCGGTTCGAGCAGCACCTGCGACACCACCCGGTCCAGCCCCACGCCGGCGATCTTCTCCGCGACCGCCCCGGCCAAGATGTACCCGGGGCAGCTATACGCGAAGCGTGCCCCCGGGCGGGATTCCGGGACCAGGGCCAGCAGGTCTTCCCAGTATTGTTCGCGGCCGGACTCGGCTTGCCATCCCGACCAGGTCGCCGGCAGCCCCGAAGTGTGGTTCAACAGCTGAGCCAGCGTGACGCGCCCGGTCGGCTCGGCCACGTCCAGGAACCGCCCGACCGGCGCGTCGATGCTCTCCCCGGACTGGTGAACCAGTTCAGCCAACGCCAACGCGACATAAACCTTCGTGATCGAAGCCAAATCGAACACAGTGTTCGTGGTGACAGAACGCCGATACCCCGGCGCCAGTGACGCGCCGGCGGCTGAGGCGAACCGCTGTTCCACTCCGACCGCCAGGTTGACCTCGATCTTCCCGTCCCACGCCGCCAACAACCGGGCGGCGCTGAAGGCCGGATGCGGCCGGGCGGAAGCCGCCAACCGCAGGCGGTTGGCCAACTGCTCCGCCAAAGACGGCTGCTGTGAGGCGACCCCGGCCAAGACGCGTCGCCGCCGCCGCTGGGTCAAGAGCAGCGGCGGATGGTTGTGGATCGGATCGGGGCCGGCCAGGCGCGCCGCAAGGCTCATGGCGCCGTCGAGCGGCGAACCCGGCTTCGCGCCCAGCCGCGCCGCGGGCCGGCGTCGCGTGAACTCCTCTTTGAACGGCCGGGTCAGCCTCTCGCCCAAGTTGAACAGTCCGCCCGTGAACGAGGCGTCCTCCGGCAGATCCTCGCCGAGCGCGGCGTCGAGCGCCGCGGCCAGCAGCCGGCCCGCCCGCTCCAGCAACTGGGCCGAGACCGGGTCGCCGCTGTCGGCCAGCTTGCCGACCTCGGTGGCGAACGAGGCCATCCGTCCCGCCCGTTCGTCGCTGGTGTAAAGGAGCGCCGGCCAGCCGGTCAGCGGGCCGAACAGCTTCTCGGCGCGCCGCGCCAAAGCGGGAGAGCCCAAGTCCGCGCGTCCGTCCAACGCCGCCGCCGCGGCGCGCAGCGCCTCCATCCCGATCCACGCCCCGCCCCCGAGGTCGCCGATCAAGTGGCCCCAACCGTCCACTCTGCGCCAGACGCCCTTGAAATCGGTTCCGAGCGCGACAGCCCCAGTGCCCGCGGCCACCACCGCGCCCGGCGCGCCACGCAACGCGCCGAGGTGGGCGGTCACGAAATCCGCCGCCAGCGCCGAGACCTTCGCGCCGGTCAGGTCGATCACCGCGCCGTGCAGTTGGTCGATGTCGTCCACCAACGTCACCAGGCCCGTCACCCCGGCGGCGAAAGCTTCGACGCCATCGTCCACCACTGCCGGCCGGGCGGCGATCAGATCACGCAACATCCCCACCACCACGTCCAAGGCTGACGTGCCGACGCGGCCGACCTGGAGCCGATGGCCGATCCCGCTGTAGCGGTCGGCGCCGTCCAACGTGCAGGCGAGCAGGCGACTGCCTGTGCCGCCGATGTCGGCGGCCACCAGCCACCGTTTGCTCACTTGCTCATTCCCGCCGTCAGACCGGTCACAATCTGCTTGGTCGCGACCAAGAAGATGGCGATCAGCGGGATGGTGGCGATCGTCAGGCCGGCGAACAAGGTGGCGTAGTCGGTTTGATACTCGCCGAAGAAGGACGTGATGCCCACCGGGATGGTGCGTTTAGACGCGTCGCGGATGAGGATCAACGGGTAGAAGAAGTCGTTCCAGACAGGGACGAACCGGAAAACGATCACGGTTGCGACGGCCGGACGGACCAATGGAAGCATCACGTACAGGAATATCTTGACCGGTCCGGCGCCGTCAAGTCGCGCGGCTTCCTCCAGATCGACGGGCGCGGAGCGGAAGAAGGCCGCGAGGATGAATGTGGAAAACGGTATCCCGAGGGCCGCGTAGACCGCGATCAGGCCAGTCAGGCTGGACACCAAACCCATCGAGTCGAGCAGGAAGAAGATCGGCAGGATCGCCAAGTAGACGGGCAGCATCAGGCCGGACATGAAGATCGCCTCCAGGGCCGCGAAAAACCGGCTCTTGGCGCGCGCGAAGGCGTAGGCGGCCAGCAGCGAGACAACAGTGGACAGCAGCACCGACGTCACGGTGACGAAGATCGAGTTGACGAAGTAGGTGTCGAACGATGCCGTGATCCACGCCTTGAGGTAAGACTGGCCGGTCGGTGGCCAGGGCAGGCCGAGGGGGTCGAGGGCCATGTCACGCGTGGTGCGCAGCGAGTTCAGCACCATGACCAGCAAAGGCGCGATGGCGAAGGCGGCATAGGCCCACAGCAGGACGTACACCCAGCTTCGCCTGTGGCCCCAGCGGGACCGTGGCTGCTTGCTCATGTCAGCCTCCGCTCCCAGCGTCGCATCAGACGGGTCATCACCACCGCCACGCCGAAGATGAAGAGGAACAGCAGCATCGCCACCGCCGAGGAGATGCCATTGGAGTTGGTCGAACCGCTTTGGAACGCGGTCCGGTAGAACAACAGTGACAGGACGTCGGTGGCTTTGGCGGGATTGCCCTGCGAGCCGCCGATCGCGTACGGGATCGCGAACGCCTCCATTGCGCCGATGAAGGTCAGCACCGTGACCGTGCCGATGGCCGGGGTGAGCAGCGGGAAGGTGATGCGGGTGAAGCGCTGCCAGGCGCTGGCGCCGTCGAGCGCCGCCGCCTCCTCGAGGTCGTCGGTGATGCCGCCCATCGCGGCGCCGTACAGCAGCACCGGGAACCCGATCCACTGCCAAGAGTTGATGAACACGATGGCCCAAATCGCGGTCTTCGGGTCGCCGAGCCAGGGCAGCGCCCAAGAGTCCAGGCCGACCGCCTTGAACATGGCGTTGACGGAGCCGAACAGCGGGGACAGCAGCAAGGACCACAAATAGCCGATGACCAGCGGGCTGACCAGGTAGGGCATGGTGTAGATGGTCTGGAACAGCCGCTTGAAGCGGGGCAGGCGGTGCAGCAGTTGAGCTAGGCCCAAACCCACGGTGTTTTGGAACACCATCGCCCCGGCGAACAGCATGAGGTTATGCCAGAACGCCCTGGGGAGATCATTCCGGTAGGGGAGCTGGGTGAATAGCGCGACGTAGTTGTCGAACCCCGCCCACGAATCCCGGACGATCCCGCGCCAACTGAAAAAGGAGTAGCTCAGCGCCGTGGCCAAAGGGTAAAGCACCAACACCGCGAACAACGCGGTGGCGGGCGCGACGAACAATAACGCGGTGCGGGTCGGAAGGGCGGCCCCGCTGGAGCGGGGCCGCCGCTTCGACTGTCTGCGGTGAGACACTGGCGCTTCGATCAGCCGTTAGGCGTGAACCACTGCGAGACGCCCTCTTGCAGCGCGGCGGCCGCTCCCGCCGCGTCTTGGGAGCCGAGGAAGATCTTTTGGATCTCCTCGCCCAGCACCGCGGTGCCCATCGGCTCGCCGTAGCGGAAGTTGACCAGCAGCAGGTACGCGGACGGATGCTCCTGGAAGCCCGCCCACGCCTCCGCCATCAGCGGGTCGTCGTAGGTGACGCCGGGGATCGGGGAGAACTGCTTGATCTCGTCGGCGAACAGTTGGCCGAACTCGGGTGTCGCCATCCACTTGATGAGCTCCACAGCGGCCGCTTGCTTCGCCGACTTGGCGTTGACGGCGTAGCCGCCGTCGCCCCAGGCCGGGGTCAGGGCGGTGGCCGACTTGGCGTCCGGGGTCGGCGGGACCTGATAGATGCCGATCTCCATGTCGGGGGCTTGGGTTTGGAAGGTGGCCAGCTCATAGATGCCGCCCGGGAATTGCGCCGCGCCGCCTGATGTGAACAGCAACTGCGAATCCGCGTACGCGACGCCGGCGACGTCATCGGGCATATAAGACTGGACGGACTTGACGACTTCGATCGAGGCGATGTAGTCGGGGTCTTCGAACGTCTTGGCGCCACTCAGGACGGCCGCCTCGAAGTCGAGGCCGCCGTAGCGGGTCGCGGCCAGGGTGTCGTGGACGATGGGCAGCACCCAGGAGTCTTTGGCGCCGACGGCCATGGGGACGATCCCGCTGGCCTTGATCGCCTCGTTGAGGGCGATGAACTCGTCCCACGTGGTGGGCTCGGTCAAACCGAGGTCGTCGAAGATCGCCTTGTTGTAGAACATGGTCATGGTCTGGGTGGCGAACGGGACGGAATAGTGTTTGCCGTCCTTGTGCCCCTCGGCCGCGGCCAGCACCGTCGGGTCGATGTTCTGCAGGTCGGGCACCAAGTCGTCGAGGGCGAGGAGCTGGCCCGCCTCGACCCAGCCCTGCAGCTGGCCGTACGCCCGGACTTGGGCCACATCCGGGCCGTCGGAGCCTTCGAGGCCCGTGGTCAGGATCTGGTTGTATTCGGTGTTGAGGAAGGCCTCGAAGTTGATGGTGACGCCTTCGTGGGCGGCCTCGTAGACGTCGAAGATGCGGTTGTACTTGTCGACGTCTTCCGTGCGCCACGACCACACGGTCAGCGTCACCGGTTCGGTGTTCACCGCGTCGGTGGCGCCACCTGACGTTTGGCCTGGGGTTTGTTGGGTGCTGCTCGATGGTGCGCACGCGGCCACCAGAGCTAGCGCTCCGAGGGCTGCGACGACGGCTGATATCCGTCGTTTCATGGGTTTTCTCCTTTACTCACTTTCGCGTGGGTGGTGGTTCGTCGGGTCAGGCGCGGGCGCGGCCAAGGCGGCCACGGCCCCGCGGACCGACCCTTGTGTTTCCGTGAGCGCTTGGCGAGCTCGCTCGGGCGCCACACC
>JAITLE010000133.1 GCA_031278075.1 Bifidobacteriaceae bacterium
CGCGAGTTCGCTGGCGCCCGCCCGCGGTCTGGCTCTGGCCTGCGGTCTTGCGTCCGCTCGCGGTCTTGCGCCCGCCCGCGGTGTGGAACGGGCACGCGGTCTGGCGGCCAGCGTGCCGAGCGCTGCCGCCCCGCCGCCCTGATCGCCGGTCGATGGAGCGGGCGACGGGAATCGAACCCGCATGACCAGCTTGGAAGGCTGGGGCTCTGCCATTGAGCTACGCCCGCGCGGAGCTACGCTCGCGCGCCCGCGGCGCCCCGCAGGCTAGAGCATCTTACCCGCCCGGCTCGCGTCGACCGAGCGAATGGCCCGCGTCGGCCTGACGAGCTGCGGGGTGAGGGGCGGCGTGGTGTGGCGGGTGAGGGGGGCGGCGTGGTGCGGCGGGTGAGGGGGTCGGCATCGTGCCGGGCATAGGGGCGACCGCCCTGCGAAATCCGGATGTGAAGAAAGTGTGAAGTTTGGAATACCGCTTGCGCGGCTGTGGTTGTCCAAGGTGCTCGACACGATCAGAATCCCCCCAAGAATCAGGAAGGCAAAAGGTGCTAAAAGAAGCGATCAAGAACGCCGTTTGGTCTGTGGACGGCGGTGTCGCCTCCGCGATAGAGCAGCGCATCGAGGTTGCGCGGCGCGCGGTCGACGCAGCGGTGGCGCCCGACGACTTCACGGGAGGGACCATGGCGGACCGGGCCCGGTGGGCGGCCGACCTGGCTGAGCGGCGCGCGGTGAAGGTGCGGGCCGGGGCCGGGGCGCTGGCGGCGCTCGTCCGGGACGCGGCTGACGCGGATTCAGTCGAGCAGCTGCAGAATGGACTGTCCGATGCCGTCGCAGCGGTGGCACGGGAAGCCGCGACCGCGAGCGAGTCGGCCGCGACCCTCAAGCGTCATGCCGACGCGGCGGAACGGTCGATCAACATGGGGCGAATCCTGATCGGGTTCGCGGACCAGCCCGGATCGGGCGTGGACGCCGAGTGGCTCGAGTCGGCGAGCGACCGGCTCGGCATGCTCGCTGAGACGCTTGGCGCCGTGCGCGCCCACGCGGACGATGCCGACCTGTCAGCCGTCGACGCGGCCGCCAGTTTGACGGACGCCAAGGTTTGGCTGGAGCAGACGCGGACGGGGGTCCAACTGGCGTCGATCCGGCGAGCAGTGGCTCGCCTCGGCGAAGATTGCGGCCTCGTCGCCGCCTGATTAGTTCACGCGCCGGGGGTGGTGGCTTGGTGTGTGTTGGGACGCGTCGTGGGGTGTGAGCTTCGCGGCGCTGGGCCCGCCGGTTTCCTGATAGCCCAGACTCGGGGAGCGGCGGGCCCGTTTTTGTTTTCGGCGCTGGGCTCGCCGGCGCCGCCCCGGCTGCCGGCCCGACCATCCGGACCGGAGATCCACTCAGGACTTCGCCGACGAATTCGCGACTTGCCGACCCGTGTGCTTGCGGATCGAACAGGCGTTCGCTACACTGACATGAGGATTGCGTCATCCACAGGCCCGAGTTTTCTCCCGTCACAGTGTCTAAGCCGGCGTCTAGCCTGGATCGCGGTCAGTAGGACAACCCTCGGGCGAACAGTGAAGGAGCACTCGGATGGCTCAGTTGGACAAGGATAAGGCCCTCGCCAACGCGTTGGCCCAGATCGACCGGCAGTACGGCAAGGGATCAATCATGCGCTTAGGCGATGAATCCCACGCCCCTGTGGAGGTGATCCCCACCGGATCGCTGGCGCTCGACCTGGCGCTCGGCATCGGCGGATTGCCGCGTGGGCGGATCGTCGAGATCTACGGACCGGAGAGTTCCGGCAAGACGACCGTCGCGCTGCACGCCGTGGCCAACGCGCAAAAGGCGGGCGGGATCGCGGCATTCATCGACGCGGAGCACGCGCTGGATCCGGATTACGCCGCGCGGCTCGGCGTCAACACCGACGACTTGTTGGTGTCGCAGCCGGACACCGGTGAACAGGCGCTCGAGATCGCGGACATGCTGGTCCGTTCCGGGGCGCTCGACATCGTGGTGATCGACTCGGTGGCGGCCCTGGTGCCGAAGGCGGAGATCGAAGGCGAGATGGGAGACAGCCACGTCGGCCTCCAAGCGCGGCTCATGTCGCAGGCGATGCGCAAGATGACCGGCGCGCTGGCGGTGTCGGGGACCACCGCCGTGTTCATCAACCAGCTCAGAGAGAAAGTGGGCGTGATCTTCGGCTCGCCGGAGACCACCACCGGCGGGAAAGCACTCAAGTTCTACGCCTCGGTGCGGCTAGACGTGCGCCGCATCGAGACACTGAAAGAGGGCGCCAACCCGGTCGGCAACCGCACTCGGGTCAAGGTGGTGAAGAACAAGGTCGCAGCGCCCTTCAAACAGGCCGAGTTCGACATCCTGTACGGCTACGGCATCTCCCGCGAGGGCCAACTGATCGACATCGGGGTGGAGCAGGGCCTGGTCCGCAAGTCAGGCGCCTGGTACACCTACGGTGGGGACCAACTGGGCCAGGGCAAGGAGAACGCCCGGTCGTTCCTGCGCGACAACCCGGCGCTGGCCGACGAGTTGGAGGCGAAGATCCGCGAGGCGCTCGGGCTGGTCGCGGTCCCGTCCACGGCCGCGAGCGGCGCAGCCGGCCCGGCGGCGGCCGGCCGGGGCGCGGCGGCGGCTGGCGCGCGGGCCACCAAGCCCGCCGGCGGGCAATCCGCCCGAGCGGGAGACACCGGTGGGGAGCCCGCCGGAGCGGGAGATGCCGGCGGAGCCGAGCCGACGCCCGCAGCGGCGAAGCGGAAGTGAAGGTAGACGGCCGCGAGGAGTTCGCGCGCGAGGTCGCGCTCAAATCGCTGGACCGCGCTCCGCGGTCCCGCGCCCAATTAGAGGCGACGCTCGCCAAACGAGACGTCGACCCTGACGTGGCGCGCGCGGTCTTGGACTCCCTGGAGCGGGTCGGCCTCGTGGACGACTCAGCTCTCGCGGCCGCGTTGGTCCGCGCGCGTCACTCGGAACGCGGGCTCGTGGGCCAAGCGCTGAAGGCGGAACTGCGGCGCAAGGGCATCGACCCGGACAGCGCGACGGCGGCGCTGGCGCAGGTCACACCCGAAGATGAGGCCGCCAGCGCGGAGCGGCTGGCTCGTAAACGACTCGCCGCGACGGCCGGCTTGCCGCGTGAAACCCGTTTGAGGCGCGTGGCCGCGATGCTCGCGGGCAGAGGCCACCCGCCTGGGTTGGCCTATGCCACGGTGTGCCGGCTCCTCGCCGAAGAGGGGCAGCCAGCCGCCGCCGACGAATGACCGCGCAAGTAGGCTTGACCAGCCATGAACGCCGAAACCCCGCGCACCTATGTCATCCGGACGCTCGGATGCCAGATGAACGCGCACGATTCGGAGCACCTGGCGGGGGTCTTGGACGCGGCCGGCTACGTGCCCGCGGCGGGCGGCGCGATCCGCACCCAGGGGATCCCCGAGGCCGATGTCGTGGTGTTCAACACGTGCGCGGTCCGTGAGAACGCCGCCACCAGGCTGTTCGGCAACCTCGGCCAGTTGCGCGCGGTCAAGGAGGCGCGCCCTGGCATGCAAATCGCGGTCGGGGGGTGTCTCGCGCAAAAAGACCGGGACGGGATCGTGCTGCGGGCCCCGTGGGTGGACGTGGTGTTCGGGACCCACAACCTTGGGTCGTTGCCGGCGCTGCTGGCGCGGGCGCGGCACAACCAGCGCGCCCAGGTGGAGATCGCGGAGGCGCTGACGGTTTTCCCGTCGACGCTGCCGACGCGGCGCGAGTCGGCGTTCAGCGCGTGGGTCTCCATCTCGGTGGGCTGCAACAACACGTGCACGTTCTGCATAGTGCCCGCGCTGCGCGGACGTGAGCGGGACCGCCGCCCCGGCGACATCTTGGCTGAGGTCGAGGCGGTGGTCGCCCAGGGCGCCGTCGAAGTCACGCTGCTCGGACAGAACGTCAACTCCTATGGCGCGGAGTTCGGCGACCGAGGAGCGTTCGCGAAGTTGTTGCGCGCCGCTGGTGCGGTCGAGGGCTTGGAGCGGCTCCGCTTCACATCCCCGCACCCGGCCGCGTTCACCGACGATGTGATCGCCGCGATGGCCGAGACCCCCACCGCCGCGCCGCAGCTCCACATGCCGCTGCAATCGGGTTCCGACCGGATACTCCGGGCGATGCGCCGGTCCTACCGGGCCGAACGTTTCCTCGGTGTGCTCGATCGGGTTCGCCGCGCCATGCCTGCGGCGGCCGTCAGCACGGACTTGATCGTCGGCTTCCCCGGTGAGACCGAGGCGGATTTCGCTCAGACGCTCGCCGTGGTGGAACGGGCACGGTTTGCTTCGGCGTTCACATTTCAGTATTCGGTCCGCCCCGGGACCCCCGCGGCCGCGATGCCGGACCAGGTGCCCGCCGAGGTGGTGGCTGAGCGTTTCGACCGCCTGGTCGAGTTGCAGGACCGCATCAGCGCCGAGGAGAACGCCAATCTGGTCGGCTCCGAGGTGGAGGTCCTGATCGCCGCCGGCGAAGGCCGCAAGGACAAGGCTCGCGCCCGCGTGTCGGGCCGCGCCCGTGATGGCCGTTTGGTGCATATCGGCATCCCGCACCAGCCGCACGATGCCGACCGGCCGGCATCCGCCGTCCCACCCGTCCGCGGTGGCGCTAGCCAGAACGGTGTCGCAGCCGGTCGAAGCGGCCCCGGCCGCGCCCGTCTGTCTCTCACGCCGGTGGCGCGGGTCCGTTCGCCCGACTTGGGCGGGGCCGCCGGGCTGGGCGCGCCGCGGCCGGGCGGCGTCGGGCGCATCCCGGTGACGGAGGCCGCCGCCGACGGTCTGACGGCGGACGCCGGGCTGGGCGTGCCGCGGCCGGGCGACATCGTGCGCACCCAGGTGACCGGCTCCGCCCCCCACCACCTGATAGCGGACGCCGCGCTCGCGGGCGGCCCTTTCGAACTGATCCGCTACGCGTCACGCCGGTGAGAACCGGCGCGGCCCACTACTCGAGCCGGCCGACGCGCGCGGCCAGGCGGAAACGTGACGCGGCCGGGGGACCTTCGGTCGGGTAGATGTTGACGTAGTCCTCGCCGTACAGCCCCTCGGCGTAGGCGGCCGGATCCGTCGGCGGACTGTTCCACGAGGCCAACGAGTCGATCAAGACATAGTCCGGGGCGATCGAACCGAGATCCTGCCCCAGCCAATAGACAGTGCGATCCGCGGCGAGCCGTGAGATCAACCCGTAGTCGGAGGCGACGCTGGTCCCCGGCGGGATCAGCGCGAGGACGGGTTCGGCCGCCACAACCTTTTCGGGCAAGTCGAACGCGCCGGGTCGCAACAGGCTGCCCAGCGGGAAAGACGGGATCAGCGCCACCGCGACAGCCAGCATCGCCACCGGCGCGGCGCGCGCCGGCCAGCGCATCAGTGCCCGCGGCGCCCGCCACCACCGGCCCAGCACCGCGACCGCCGCGATGAACACGATCGGCATCAGGATCATCGAGTAGTGCCAGTCGGTCACCCAATACGACTCGTTGGGCGAGGTGAAACGCCAGGCCAGGGTCGGCAACGCCAGCAAGCTGATTGGTGAGAACAACGCCACCCCCGCGACCACCGCGACCAGCAGACCGAGGGTTCGCCACTTCTCGGCGGGGACGAAGACCGATCCGATCCGCGCCCAGAGGCTGCCTTCCGGCTCGGGCAGTCGGCTCCAGTATTCCCACTGGCCCGCTTGGCTGAACAGGGGCACCACCACCGCTAGCACCAGCAGCGCCGCCACCAGGGACCCGGCGGCCAGCCAAACCCCGACCCGCCTCCCGTCCGGCGGCACGATCACGCCGCCTGTGCGCTCGGCGACCTTGCCGACGTGCGCGGCGCGGGCGGGCGGGTCCTGGGCGCCCGGCGCCGGGCCGCGGCTCCGGAGGCGGGCCCACCAACGGGCGAAGGCGCGTCCAGCCCGTCCTTCGCTGGGCGGCGACGCCAAGACGATCATCAAGCATCCGATGGCGCAAGCCGTGAACCCGAGATCCTCCTTGACGCCGATCAGCAGGGCTGAACACCATGCGGCGGCTCGCCAATGGCCCTCCACCAGCCAGACGAGGGCCATCGCGAGCAACGGCGCCGCCAAGCAGTATTCGTGGAATTGGGACTTGACGCCGGTCTGGAGCCCCCACGACAACACATAGGCTGTGGCCAGGCACAATGCCGCCTCGGGTCCGATCAGTCGGCGGGCGAGACCCGCTATTGGCGCCGCTGAGACCGCGACCAGCAGACACTGGGCCACGAGGAGTGTCGCCGGGCTGGGGAACAGCCGGTAGGCGGGCGCGAACAGCACCAGCAGCGGCGAGAAGTGGTCGCCGAGCTGCACCGAGCCGGGGCCCTTGATGTCCACTATCGGCGCGCCGAAATTCGCGTAGCCCTTGATCGCCTGCGTGAAGATCGCGAGATCCCAAGACGGCGCCTCCATGGCCCGCCAATCGCGCAGCGCCAGGGTCAGGTAGGCTCCGAACCCGAGGGCTGCCACCACCCAACCCGGCCACCAGGCGAGCGTGTTGAACAGCCCAGCGCGGTCGCGCTGTCCCGCGTCAAAGACCTGGGGTTCGCCGGTCGGCGGGCTTGGGGCGCCCGTCCGGTGAGCCTTCCAAGCGCTTCGCCCGCTCCACGGCAGTCTGGCGGCGGCCGCCTTGCCGCATGTGGCTGGCGTTTCCAAATCGGGCTCCTATTCGTCTCGTCTGAGCGGTGCTTAACGCTAACAGCGGGGTACGACACCACCGCGGCGCCCCTGCCCGCTCCGCCCGGCCTGCCCGCGCCGCCCGCGCCGCCCGCGCCGCCCGGCCTGCCCGCGCCGGCTTGCCCGTGCCGCTCGCGCCGGCCTGCCCGCTCCGCCCGCGCCGGCTTGCCCGCTCCGCCCGGCCTGGCCGCGCCGCCCGTGCCGCCCGCGACAGCTCCCCGGCCACCCACCGCGATCCACGCTTGCACAAGCGTGCGTGACCGGCGGGGCGCCCCTCGCCAGGCGCAGCGGGCGGTCCTACGCTGGTGGGAACCGTCCTAAGGAGCACGGTGACGCGCCCGTCCGGCGCGCCGCGCAGACGCGGCCGCGCGCGAGCCTCGGGCCGGGCCGGCCCAGCGGGGCGGCGCTCAAGCGGCAAACCAACGAAGCGGAGGACGACAGCATGAAGAAGCTAATCAACGGCGTGGACGACGTCGTGACCGAGGCCCTGGTCGGCATCGCCGCCGCCCACCCTGAACTGCGAATCGACCTGGCGAACCGGATCGTCTACCGAGGCGACGCGCCCAAGGCGGGCAAGGTGGGATTGATCTCTGGCGGCGGCAGCGGGCACGAGCCCCTGCACGGCGGATTCGTCGGTCGCGGCATGCTCGACGCGGCCTGTGCGGGTGCGGTGTTCACCTCGCCGACCCCTGACCAAATGCTTGAGGCGACGAAGAACGTCGACGCGGGCGCGGGCGTTCTGCACATCGTCAAGAACTACACGGGCGACATCATGAACTTCGAGATGGCCGCGGAGATGGCGGCCGCGGAGAGCGGCGCGACGGTGGAGACAGTCGTGGTGGACGACGACGTCGCCGTCCAAGACTCGCTCTACACCGCCGGCCGCCGCGGCGTCGGGCTGACGGTCCTGTTGGAGAAGATCACAGGCGCCGCCGCCGAGGCCGGGCGCGACCTCGCCGCGACAGCAGACGTGGCGAAGAAGGTCAACGCTGGCGGCCGTTCCATGGGAATGGCTCTGACCAGCTGTGTCGTGCCCGCGGCCGGCAAGCCCACATTCGACCTGCCCGCCGACGAGATGGAGATCGGCATCGGCATCCACGGTGAGCCCGGTCGCCGCCGCGTGCCGCTGGCGCCCGCGCGGGAGATCGCCGCGATGCTTGTCGAGCCGATCCTCGCGGACTTGGATTTCACGGGCGGACCCGTCATCGCGATGCTCAACGGCATGGGCGGCAGCCCGTTGCTCGAGCTGTACCTGATGTACGGCGAGGTCAAGGCCATCCTCGACAAGGCGGGCGTCACGGTGGCGCGCAGCCTGGTCGGCAACTACATCACGTCGCTCGACATGGCGGGCTGCTCGGTCACGTTGCTGAAGGCCGATGCCGACCTGCTGAGCCTGTGGGACGCGCCCGTCTCGACGCCTGGCTTGCGTTGGGGAGTCTGAGCCGATGGGAGACGGGACGGTCGGCATCGTCGAGATGGTCCGCTGGCTGGAACTGTTCCAAAGCGAGATCGCGGCGCACCGCGCTTGGCTGACGGACTTGGACTCCGCGATCGGGGATGCTGACCACGGCGCGAACATGGACCGGGGGATGACGGCTGTCGGCGCGAAGCTCGCGGCCGGCGCCCCGGGGACGTTCGGCGATCTGTTCAAGAGCGTGGGCATGACCTTGGTGACATCTGTCGGCGGCGCCAGCGGTCCGCTTTATGGCACGTTCTTCATGCGTCTCGGGATGGCGCAGGGGGCCGCGGCGGAGGTGGACGCCGCAGGGCTTGGCGCGGCGCTCCGGGCGGGGCTTGGGGGCGTCGTCGCCCGTGGCAAGGCTGAGTTGGGCGACAAGACGATGGTCGACGCGATGACCCCGGCGCTGGAGGCTTATGAGGCGGCTGTCGCGAACGGAGCGGGCGCCGGGGCTGCCGCGCGGGCGGCGGCGTCCGCCGCGAAGGCGGGCCGCGACGCCACGGTTCCGTTGGTCGCCCGCAAGGGCCGCGCCAGCTACCTCGGCGAACGCAGCGCAGGGCACATGGATCCGGGCAGCGCTTCGACGCTGTTGCTGTTCGAGTCGCTGGCGGAGGCTATCGCTGAGGAGTAGCTGTGGTCGGAATAGTGGTGGTCTCCCACAGCCCGGGGCTGGCGGAGGCGGCGGTCGCGTTGGCCCTGGAGATGGCGCCGGACGCGCCGCCGCCGCTCGCTGTCGCCGCCGGGACCGGCGAGGGCTTGACCGGCACGGACGCGGTCCGCGTGGCGGAGGCCATCGCTGAGGTCGGAGCGAGGGCCGAGGGCGTTGTGGTGTTGATGGACTTGGGCTCGGCGGTCCTGAGCGCAGAGATGGCCCTCGAGTTCCTTCCCGAAGGCCTGGCGGATGTTCGCCTCAGCGCCGCGCCGTTCGTCGAGGGCCTGGTCGCGGCGGTGGTGCGCGCGGCGGGCGGGGCCAGCCTGGACGAGGTGGCCGCCGAAGCCGCGGTCGCCTTGTCCGCCAAGTCCTCCCACCTGGACGATCCCGTCGCCTGCGCGCCCGCTCCCGTGTCGCTTCCCAGCCTGGGCGCGCCGGGCGGGGCGCGGGGTGAGCGGGCCATCGCCGGCGCGTCTGCTTTGGTGTCGCTTTCGGGCGGGAGCGGGCCGGGCGGGAGCGGGCCGGGCGGGCGCGGGCCGGGCGGGCGCGTCGACGCCGCGGCGCGCGTGACGTTG
>JAITLE010000249.1 GCA_031278075.1 Bifidobacteriaceae bacterium
TTGGCGCCAAGTGACGCGTAAACCGTCTCGAGCGCGGTGGCCACCCGCGTCCAGGTCCGCGACCGGCCAAGTTTGGCGCCCGCGTCCCCCAGCCGACGTGTCAGCTCCGGATCGCCCAACAAGCGCACGATGCGCGCGGCCCAGTTCTCTGGACTCCTGGAGGCGAGAAGAACGCCCGTCACGCCATCTGCCACAGACGACCTAAGACCCGTCGTGTCCGCCGCCACCACCGGCGTCCCACAGGCCCCAGCCTCCGCCGCGATCAAACCGAACGTCTCCGAACGAGACGGCATCAACGCCAGGCGAGCGCCGCGCATCAGATCGGCCAGACACCCGGGGGCTTGCTGACCCAGGAACACCACGTCTTGCGCGACGCCGAGGTCCCGGGCGAGTCGACGCAGCTCCATCGCGTACTCCAAGTGCCCTTCACTCGGCGCGCCAACCACCAACAGAGCTGGCCGGTCGTTCGCAGGCATGGCGGCCAAGGCCTGGACAGCGAGATCTTGGCCCTTGATGGGCTGCACCCGGCCCGCCATCAGCAGGTATCCCGCGGGCCGCCGCAACGCCTCCGGCAAAGCTGTCAAGTCTGGGCCTGGCCCCGGGTGGAACACGGCGCCGTCCAGCCCCGGGCTCACCACCGCTAGGCGGTTGGCCGGCACACCATAATCCGCGATGATCGCCGCACGCTCAGCTTCGCTGACGGTCACGACCATCGACGCGGATCGAGCCAGGCGGCGCTCGCCGGCCAAGCGCTCAGCCCCCTCTGGGGGATCTTGCCGGGCCAGGCTTCGATTCTTCATGGCGGCCACGGTGTGCAACGACTGAACGTGCGGCGCGTCCCAAGCCTGGGCCACAACAGCGCCAGCCAACCCCGACATCCAATAGTGTGAGTGGACGACGTCCGCTCTTGGCCCAAGAGCCATGGCGTGCGCGAACTCATCGGCGAAAGCAGGCAACACGGCTTTGTCGACCGGCTCGGCCGGGCCAGCCTTGACGTAGCGCAGAGTCGCGGCGCCCAGGGGCTCGCCTGCCCGTGCGACCTGCTCAGGCGACGAGGCACGGGTGTACACGTCGACCTGCCAGCCGAGCGCGGCCAGACCCCGCGCCGCGTGACTCAGGTAGACGTTCATGCCGCCCGCGTCGCCGCCTCCGGGCGCCGCGGCCGGCGAAGTGTGCAGCGAGACCAACGCCACACGTGGCCCGGCCGCCGAATCGGCGCTGTGACCCCGCTCGGTTTCATTCGGCCCCGCCTGGCGGGAGCGAACCGAAGGACGCGTCCGGTTGGGCGGCCGATGGTCGGCATCGTGCGTCAAGTCACCTGCGGTCGACGGCGGCTGACGGCACGCCTCGTCGCAGACGGTCATGCGCTCGCCGCTGTCGCAGCCAGGACACGCACGCCCACTTCGATGGAGCCTTCGTCGGGTTCGAACTCCGACTGGTGCAGGTCGAAAGCCGGACCGCCAGGTGTGCGGACGCCGAGGCGCATCAACGCTCCGGGCACCTCGCGGAGATACCACGCGAAGTCTTCGCCGCCCATGGACTGTTCCGCGCTCAACACGTTGTTGCCGCCGAGGACCGCTCGCGCGGCGCCCGACATCAACCCCGTCACCGCGGGATCGTTGACCACCGGAGGCACTCCGCGCTTGTGGCTGAGTTCGACGCGGATGCCGTACTGCTGCGCCGCCAACGGGACAGCCTCGGCGATGATCTCGGCCGCGCGGTGCCAGGTGCGCACGTCGCCGGCCCGCAGCGTGCCCTTCAGCACAGCCGAAGACGGGATCGTGTTCGGGGCCTCTCCGGCATGGACGGCGCCCCAGGTCAGTCCCACGACAGACCTCGGGTCGAGGCGTCGGTCCAAGATGGCGGGGAGCTGCGTCGCCAACTGCGCCACCGCGAAAACCAAGTCCTGGGTCAAATGCGGCCTGGATGTGTGACCGCCGTCCCCGTACGCGTAGATCGTGACCACGTCCGCCGCGGACGTGATCGAACCGGTCCTGATGGCGACGGTGCCAACCGGGTAGCGAGGATCGCAGTGCAGGGCGACGATCCGGTTGACGCCGTCCAAGGCGCCCTGTTCGATCACCTCGAGGGCGCCCGACGGTTGGACTTCCTCGGCGGGCTGGAACAGCAACCGCACCGGTGACCGGAGCAACCCCCGCGCGTGAAGGTCCACCAACGTCAGGCCAGCCCCGAGCACCACCGCAGTGTGCACATCGTGGCCACAGGCGTGGGAAACTCCCTCTTTGACAGACCGCCACGGCGCGCCCGAACGGTCGGGGACCGGCAGCGCGTCCAAATCCGCCCGCAAGGCCAATCTGGGCCAGCCCGCTTCCTCGACCGTGGGGCCTAGATCGCACATCAACCCTGTCTTCGCGAACGGCTTCGGGTCAAGACCCGCTTCTGCGAGGTGGCGCAACACCACTGACGTCGTGCGCAGCTCTTGACGAGCAGTCTCCGGATGCCTGTGCAGGTCGCGCCTGATTTCGATCAGCCGTGGCGTGAGCCGGGCTGTGACCCGTGCGATCGCCTCCGCGGTTGCGGGAGGCAGCGGATCGGCGATGGGAATCGACACGCCCTAAACCCTACAACCGCCGCCTCGCGCGGCGGCCGGGTCGCCGCAGTCCCGTGGGTCTTCCGCGACGTCCGGGCCCGCGTTGACAGTCTCATCAGCGCGATCTGCGTCCTCACCGTCCGCCGCTTCGACTGCGACGGCCAAGTCCTTCACGCGTTGGGCGTGCTCTCTCGTCGTCACCAAGACCGCGCCATCGGTCACCACGACCACCGCGTCGGGGACGCCCAGCACCCCCACCCGCTGCCCGGTCTCGCCGATGACCAACGCTCCAGGCGAGTCGACCGCCATCGGCGTCGGTCCCGCCGCCAGGCGGAGGGCGCCTCCGCGAGCGAAGACCGCCAGCGAGTCGAAGTCGCCGACATCGCTCCAGGAGAAGTCGCCAGGCGCGGTGGCCATCCCGCCGCGCGCGGCGACTGGTTCGGCGACCGCGTGGTCTATCGCCACCGCGGGCAGCGTCGGCCACACCTCACGCGCGACGGCTCCACGCCGCGCGGTGTCCCAGGCGTCCGCCAGACGCTCGATGCCGTCCGCGAAACCAGGCCGCAATTCGCGTAGCCAGCGGAACAGGACACTCGGTTTGAACACGAACATTCCCGCGTTCCACCGGTAATCCCCGGATTGGAGGTAACCCGCCGCTGTCGCCAAGTCCGGTTTCTCCTTGAACGCTTCGACGTATCTCACGTCCGGCCGACCCAGCAGACCAACCGAGTCGCCAGCTCGGATGTAGCCATAGGCGGTGGACGGGCCGGTTGGTTGGATGCCGATCGTGGCGATCAGCCCCTCTGCGGCGGCGAGGCGGGCGCCCGTGACGGCCAGTTCGAAAGGTGTGGGCAGGCCGCTGGGTGGTTCCGGCGGAGCCGCCGGGCCGATGCCGACCGCGCCGGACCGCAGCGTGTCGGCCGTCTCGTGTGGGTGGCCGCGGCCGTCGACGGCCGGGGAGGCGCCTCCCGCGTCGATCACTTGGTCGGCCGCGAACGAGCCGAGCACGATGTCGCCGAAACGTCGCCACCCGATCGCGGCGGCGAGTGCTATCGCGGGCATCGAATCGCGCGGCGCGGGTTCCACCACCAGGTTGGTGGAGGCGAGTTCCGGTAGCTGTTCGGCTATAGCTGGGGCGTGTCCTTGGCCCGCGACCACAATGATCCGGTCGGGACCGGTCAAGGGGCGGAGGCGGTCCCAGGTCTGTTGGATCAGAGTGCGTCCAGAATTCGTCAGATCGAGGAGGAACTTGGGGCGGTCCGGTCGGGAGACCGGCCAGAGCCGCCTGCCCGGGCCGCCGGCGGGGATGATCGCTCCGAAAGCTGGCAGGTCGCCGTTCACTTCTCGCCTCCATGGGCGGCTGCGTTCCCGCCGCACACTGTGTGGGTGGCGCCGCCCGAGCGGCGTCCTCCGTAGCCGCGTCCTCCGTAGCCGCGGCCTCCGCGGCGGCCCCCACGGCCGAGCGAGCCGCGACGGATCCGGCGCCGCCGATCACCAGTCTGCGGCAAGCTGACCAACGGCGTCTCGGCTGCGACCGCGGCGGCGATTTGGCCGGCGCCGCGTAAGCGGAAGGCAAACGCGCCGAATCCCTGAGCCCGGCAAGCCATCGGCTCGCCGATGCCGTCCGCCAGCCAGGGCCAGACCGCCTTGGACGGGATCACCACCGCGGGCGGCGCAGACGTCACGGCATCGGCGGAGACAGCATCGGCGGAGACGGCACCGGCGGAGACGGCATCGGCGGAGACGGCACCGGACGCGCACGGCTCGCCCGTAAGAAGCTTGAGCGCGACCAGCGCCGCGTCCTGCCACGCCGGCCCCGGTCTCAACTGCGGGATCGCCATGTCGCTCCCATGTGGTTTGAGCACGCCCCCAATGTTTTCACCGGGTTGCCAACAGACCGAACCGCCCCGCGATGCGGCCGTAAACGCCGCTCGCGATCGCTCGCGCTCGCTCTCTGCCTTGCTCCAGGATTCCATCCAGGAGACCCGGGTCGGACAAGAGTTCGGCGGTGCGTTCACGGAACGGCCGGAGGGTTTCGACGACGATCTCCGCCAGGTCGCTCTTCAGGTGGCCGTAGAGTTTGCCCTGATAGTCCGAGACGATTTGGGAGACGGCGCGGTCCGTCAGCGCCGAATAGATGGCGAGGAGGTTCGCCACTCCTGGCTTGGCGTCGGGGTCCCAAGTGATCTGAGATCCGGAGTCGGTCACCGCCGATTTGATCCGTTTGGTGATCGTCTTGGGGTCGTCGAGCAATTCGATGATGCCCGCGGCTTGCCCGGTCTTTGACATCTTCGCTGTCGGATCCTGCAGGTCGTAGATCTTCGCGGCCGCCTTGACGATCACAGCTTCCGGCACTTGAGCGGTCCCCTCGCCGAATCGCTTGTTGAGACGGATCGCCAAGTCTCGGCTGAGTTCGACATGCTGGCGCTGGTCCTCCCCCACGGGGACGACGTGGGCGTCGTAAACCAAGATGTCGGCGGCCATGAGAACCGGGTAGTCGAACAGGCCGACGGTCACCCCCCTGTCTCCCACTTTCGCGGACTTGTCCTTGAATTGGGTCATGCGGCTGGCTTCGCCGAACCCGGTGACGCAGTTGAGCAGCCAGGTCAGCTGAGTGTGTTCAGGCACCTGCGACTGCACGAACAGCACAGACTTGTCTGGGTCGACCCCGGCCGCGAGGAACTGCGCCGCGGTCGCCCGCACCCGCTCACGCAACGCAGCGGGGTCCGGCGCCACGGTGAGGGCATGCAGGTCCACCACCGAGTAGACGCAGTCGTAAGCGTCTTGGAGGCGCACCCACTGGCGCAGCGCTCCGAGGTAGTTCCCCAGGTGCAGGGAGTTGGACGTGGGTTGAATACCCGAGAAGGCTCGCAGTCTTGGCACGCAGAACATTGTGGCAGGCGCGACGACGGCCTAAGACCTATCCGCCTTCCGCGCGGCGGCCCGCTCAAACTGCGGTCTGAGTCTAGACCGCGGCTCGCTTCACAGCGTTCAGGGGCCGGCGCGGGACGCGGGGCGGCCGGCGCGCGCCGGAGTCTTAGAACGCTCTCGATCGCCGCCCCCGGGGGCAGGTGGCCCACAGGCCTTGACTCGAGCCTCGTGCCGCTCGTGATAGCGGGGAGTGCGAGTTGGGTCTAACGCCGAGGGTTTCACGTGCATCGGGTACCCCGCGTCGTCGAACACGAAGTTCCATCCTGAGCGATCGAGCCTCATTTGGCCGTCCCAACTCATCTCTAAGGCGGGTTCGACGATTTCGTGATGCGTCCGGCACAGTAGCAGTAGATTGCCAGCGACCGTTGGGCCGCCGGCCTGCCATGGCATGATGTGGTGCGCCTCGCAAGCCCATGGGGGCTCTGCGCAACCGGGGTACTGACAGCCTTCGTCGCGCAGATCCAACACCGCTCTAAGCGAATCGTCGACGAACCGCCGCGCCTCCCCCGCGCCTACCACTGTCCCGTCGGCGCCTGTCGCGACCAGTCGCAGTGGCCCGGCGCATGCCAGGAGCCGGAGCGCGGCCGCGGACAGCGGTCTGCGTGTCTCATCGCCGTCGCTCCAGCCGGCGGCTCGCGTGCCGTCTAGCAGGTCTTCCATTGGGACGGTCACGTTGACTGTGGGCGTCGCGCCGGCGTGCTTCGGCGGTGTGCCGCCCCGCAACGCGGCGCCACAGAGCGCCACGAACCCGTCTGCGAGGCGTTTCCCGCGGCTCGGCCGCTCGGCTGGATCCAAGGTGACGCGTCGGCTGAACGCCTCGACGGCTCTCTCGACTTGGCGGCCGCTGCCCACCGGGAGCAGGCCGGAGAATCTCGTGGTGCCGTCTCGCCGGTGCGAGAACGACATGTACCGCCTCGAGCGGGCGGTCCGATCTTGGAGGTCGTTGCGGCGGGTCCGATCGAGTTGGAGGCCTGGCACAACATGCTCGAGGGTCCTCTCCGCCAGGTCCGCGATCGGCTGCCCCACCAGTTGGGACACTTCGGGCACCAGGAATCTTTGCGCCTCGACGCGCTGCTCGTCGGTGAGCTGTTCCCCGATCACAGCCATGACTTGGACCGCGGTGTCCGCTTGCCTGCGGGTCACCGCGCCCTCAATGGCAGCCCGCTCCACCAAGGGGCTATCCGCCAGTTCCTCAGCGGAGTGGCGCATGCCGCGGGATTGCCGAGATGTGACGAACTCCATGTCTGCGACCGCCTCGTCCACGGTGGCGTATCCGGGGGCGCGGTAGGCCTCTAGCCGCGCCGCGTCTAGCACGAGGCAGCCGTGCAGCGCCTCGAGTTGGCTCCTCAGTCGCGCCACGCCAGCCGCCGCGGCGAGCAGCCGCCCCGGCGTCTCAGCGACCCATGGCGTCGCGGCCCAGGCCGCCACTGTCGCACAGGCTTCAGCCACCCATGCGTCAACCGCTGGGAGGACTTGTGTCTGCGCTGTCATGCCTCATGACCGTAGCCAACGACAGGCCCACTGCGCAACAAGAATGCCGGTTTATCAGGGAAAACACGTATCATCACCGATCCACAGGTCACTCGCGGTCAGCATTGCGCTGACTGCCCGTCGTGGTGTAGGCGGGCTGTCCGCCGCCCGTGTTGGCGCCGCTCCGCCCCGGATCCAATGTTCTCTCGTGCGCTAATTTGTGGTATTTTGGGAGCATGGCAGCTCCTCTCAAGGCACAGCGCGAAGCGCTGATCCTCCAAGCCGTGCGCCAACAGGGCGCGGCACGAGTCTCCGAGCTCGCAGAAGCCCTCGCGGTCAGCGAGATGACCATCCGCCGCGACATCGACGACCTCGCCTCCCGCGGTCTCTGCCTGAAGGTGCATGGCGGCGCGTCCCGGGTGGAGGGGCTGGCCCGTGAACCCGGCTTCGAAGCCAAGTCCCACGCTAACACCACCGCCAAGCGAGCGATCGCCCGCGCGGCAGCCCGCTTGGTCCAGCCCGGTCAGGCCGTCGCGATCAGCGCGGGCACCACGACTGTATGGGTGGCGGCCGAGTTGGCCCCAAGAGCCGCGGCCGAAGCCCTGACCATTGTGACCAACTCCCTCCCAGCGGCCGAAACGTTGGCTCGGGCGGGCGCCACCGACCAGACAATCCTGACCGGCGGAGTTCGCACCCCATCCCAAGCGCTCGTCGGGCCGCTCGCGGACGCGGCTGTCCGCTCAATGCGTTTCGACTGGTTCTTCCTCGGCGTCCACGGGATGGACGCTGACGCCGGCTTCACCACGCCGAACGTCGCAGAAGCCGCCACGAATCGTGCCTTCATCAATTCGGCGCGAGCCACGGCCGTCACCGCTGACGCCTCGAAATGGGCCGTCGCGGCGCTCTCGCAAATCGCGCCGCTGGCCTCCGCGTCTCGGGTCTTCAGCGACGAGTCTCTCCCGCCGCAAGCGGCCCGCCGGCTCCGCCGCGCCACCGAACTGACCCTGGTGCGTGTGCCATGACCAGCCCGACACCCGCCCAGGCCACACCCACCCAGACCACACCCACCCAGACCACACCCGCCTCCACAAAAACCCCCCACGTCAGAGTCACGCCCACCAAGCTCGCCGACGGCCGCGAACTGTTCTACTTCGACGATTCGAAGCCCTACGTCTCGGGCGCCGCCACCCGCCGCTTGGACGATCCGCGCCCCCTGCCAGACCGCGCCGAGCCGTTCCCGGACCCCAATTCGGGCGCCATCCAACATCCAACCGGCCCAGAGATGCGCTTCGATCCCCTCACCGGCGAGT
>JAITLE010000271.1 GCA_031278075.1 Bifidobacteriaceae bacterium
CCACACCACGCGCGGCGGCCTCTGCCCGCCCTGCCGCTGATGGGCTGGCCCCGCGGCGCCGGACGGCACGGGAGTTCCGCTGCCGCGGGCCGCCCACCAGTCGCGCAGGCGCGGCAGGAACGGGTCAAGGCTGGACGGCCGCCCGAGGCCGCGGGCTGGAAGGAGTGGGCTGCCAGGCTGCTGGGGCACGGCATCGGACGTCGAGGGCGTGGGCCCAAAGCCATGCGCCGGAGCCTGCGGCACGGCGCCGCTCGCCGGTGGTTGAGCTTGGCGCGACTCCTCCGCGAGGCGCTTCTCCGTCTCTATATGAGCCGGCGGGATGGCGAGGCGCAACACGTCCGCGACCACCCCGGCCTGACGTTCGGCGACCGCTTGCGCGAGCCGCCACAGCCCCGGCGTCAGGAGCGGGAGCCCGGACTGGACGCGCGCGAGGGGCGAAAGCGCGCCGGGATGATCCGACTGATCGCGGCGTTCGACGATGAAACCCGTGACCGAGCGGCCACCGAACGCGACGCGGACCCGCGCGCCTGGGACCGCCGACGCGTCGAGGCTGGCCGGCACCATGTAATCGAAGGTCCGGTCCAGATGCGGCGTCCCCAAGTCGAGCGTGACCGCGGCCACCGGCGCCACACGCGCGGGCTCCGGCTCCCTCAGCCGCCGCGGCCGCCGCGCCGCGCCGAGACCCGGCAACGCGCCCTGCTCGATCATCACCCTTCAAAACTAGCGGCCGACACTGTCACCGTAACCGTTGGCCAGCCCCGTCGGGCGGCGACGGCCATCCGCTCGAGACGGCCACGGAGCTGGCCGACGCACTTGCGCGCCAGTCCCAATTAGACGTCGAGGAACTGCGTTCTCCGGTCGCCGACCCGAGCGAGACAGTGTCAAACCGCCCGGAGCAGCTCCTCGACACGGTCCGTGCGTTCCCAAGTGAAGCCTTCCCGCCCGAAGTGCCCGAACGTGGCCGTCGCCCGGTAGATCGGACGCAACAAGTCCAAAGCCTCGATGATCGCCGCCGGCCTCAAATCGAACACACGGCGCACGGCGCGCGCCAAGGCGGAATCGTCCACCTGGCCCGTCCCGAAACTGTCCACCGACACGCTGACCGGTTCCGCCGCGCCGATCGCGTACGCCACCTGCAACTCGCAACGCGACGCCAAGCCCGCCGCCACAACGTTTTTCGCCACCCACCGAGCAGCGTACGATGCCGACCGGTCGACCTTCGACGGATCCTTCCCGCTAAACGCCCCACCGCCGTGCCGCGCCATCCCGCCGTACGTGTCCACGATGATCTTCCGGCCGGTCAGACCCGTGTCAGCGGCTGGCCCACCCACCACGAAGCTCCCTGAAGGGTTGACCAAGACTCGGCGCGGAGCGCCGAAACCCGCCTCAGCGAGCGTCGGGGCGACGACCACATCCCTGACCGCCTCCGCCAAGGCCGCCTCGTCAACCGCGGGCGAATGCTGCGCCGACACCACCACCGTGTCCACACCCACAGGCCGGCCGGCCTCATACTCCACCGTGACTTGAGTCTTGCCGTCAGGCCGCAGGTCCACCAGACGCCGGGTCCGGCGGGCCGCCTCGAGCCGCTGCGCCAACCGGTGCGCCAACTCGATGGGCAGGGGCATCAACGCGGCGGTCTCGGCGACCGCGTAACCGAACATCAGGCCCTGGTCGCCCGCGCCCTGCTCCTCGAGCCGCTCCCCGCGGCCGCCGGACCTGACCTCGAACGCGCGGTCCACCCCGCCGGCGATCTCAGGGCTCTGCCCCTCGATCAGCACCGCCACACCGCAGCTAGCCCCATCGATACCGGCCTCCGCGCTGTCGTAGCCCTCGTCCAGCAACACGCCACGTGCGATGTCCGCCACTGGGGCGTACGCCTCGGTCGTGACCTCGCCCGCCACCACCAACTGGCCATGGGAGACCAAACACTCAACCGCGACCCGGGACAGCGGGTCCCGCACGATCAACGCGTCCAGCACCGCATCCGAGATCTGATCGCACAGCTTGTCGGGGTGCCCACCAGTCACGGACTCAGAAGTGAACAGCCTGGTTTCAGCCACCCGTAAACCCTACTCCGCGCGCGTCCAGCCGCCGGGCCGCCCGTCCGCCGCCCAGACCCGCGCGTCTACCCCCGAGCCATCGCCGCCAACCGACGGCAGGAGACACTAAATCCCCAACGCGGCGTCCAGCACCGCCTCCGCGACGTCCGCTTTAGAACCCGCCACCCGGCGCACAATCCCGCCCGCCCGGTCCAACAGCACCGCGTCGTTCGAGTCTTCGCCGAAGACCGCGCCGCCGGCCACCGAGTTCGCCACCGTCAAATCCGCGCCCTTGAGGCGCGCCTTGGTTTGCGCGTGCGCCAGCGCCGAGCGTTCCGCGTCGCCGGTCTCCGCCGCGAAGCCGACGATCACCTGACCATCCCGCCGCCGCGCGATCAGACCCGCCAAAATGTCCGGGTTCGCGATCAGCTGCAGGGTCAGCGCTTCCTGCCCGTCACGTTTGATCTTGGTCGGTTGGCTGGCGGCCGGCCGGAAATCCGCCACGGCCGCCGCCATCACGATCACGTCCGCCTCGTCCGCCTGTTCCAGCAGCGCCGTGCGCAGCTCGACAGCGGTGCCGACACGGACCACACGGACGGCATCGGGCACGGGAACCTGCACGTTCGCGGCGACCAGCGTGACCGTGGCGCCCCGAGCCGCGGCTGCCGCGGCGATCGCCACACCTTGTTTGCCCGATGACGTGTTGCCCAGGAAGCGCACCGGGTCGAGCGGTTCCCGGGTTCCGCCGGCGCTGACCAGCACGGTGAGCCCGACCAAGTCCTGCGGGCGCAGCGCCCTTTCGACCGCCGCGGCGATCTCGGCCGCCTCGGCCATCCGCCCCGGCCCTGAGTCGGCCCCGGCCAGACGGCCCGCGGGCGAGTCGAGCACGGTCACGCCGCGTTCTCTCAACGCCGCGAGATTGGCCCTGGTCGCCGGGTGCTCCAGCATCGCGGTGTGCATCGCCGGCGCCAGGATCACAGGCGCGCGGGTCGCCAACAACGTGGCCGTGAGCAGGTCATCCGCCATGCCCGCGGTGTGGCGCGCGATCAGGTCGGCTGTGGCCGGGGCCACCACCACAGCCCGGGCCGCGGCCGCGAGCGCCACATGGTCGACCCGCGCCGCGCCCTCGAAGACGCCGGTCACGACCGGGGCGCCTGACAGCGCCTCGAACGTGGCCGCACCCACGAAGTTCAGCGCGGCTGGTGTGGGAACCACGCGCACCTCGTGCCCCGCCTCGGTCAACAACCGCAGCAGAGCGGGCGCCTTGTAGGCGGCGATGCCGCCCCCCACGCCCAGGACGATCATTCGCCCGTCACTCCCCCGCTGGGGCGATCGTCAACAAACCCTGGTTGATCTCGCGCAGCGCGATCGACAAGGACTTCTCTTGGGGGCCCGCGTCCACCAGGGGGCCGACGTGCTCCAGCAAGCCCTCATGCAGCTGCGCCTGGAACGCGTTGATCTGGCGGGCGCGCTTCGCCGCGTAAATCACCAACGCGTACTTGGAGTCGGTGACCTCCAGCAGATCGTCGATTGGAGGGTTCGTGATCCCCTCCGGGTTGGCCATGGTTCCTGCCACGCTCAATTCCTTCCGTGCTCAGTTAGCCCCGCTAGTTTAACCCCATCAGCGCGGCCACCTCGGCGACAGCGTGCTCTAGGTCGTCGTTGACCACCACGGCGTCGAATTCGCCCGCCGCGGCGATCTCTGAGCGAGCCGTCTCCAGGCGAGCGGCGCGCTGCTTCGGCCCCTCCGTCGCACGCGTCTCCAGGCGGCGCTCCAGCTCCTCCCAAGTCGGAGGCGTCAAGAAGATCTGCAAGGCGTCCGGCGCCGCGTCCCGCACCTGACGCGCCCCCGCCAGCTCGATCTCGAGCAACACCGGGCGGCCCTTAGCCAACGCGGCCTCCACGGGGGCGCGCGGGGTCCCATACAGGTTCCCGTTGTACTCCGCCCACTCCAGCAGTTCGCCGCGACGCACGGCCGCGGCGAACTGCTCGCGCGAGACGAAGAAGTAGTTCGCGCCGTCGATCTCTCCTGGGCGGGGTTCGCGGGTGGTCGCCGAGACCGACAGGCTGACCGGGTAGCGGTCCGCGATCGCCGCGGCGAGGGTGCCCTTGCCGACCCCGGAGGGGCCGGCGAGCACGGTCAACCGCGCCCGAGCCGGACCGGCCACTCATCCGAAGCGCTCGATGAGCTGCTCTTTCTGATGCGGCCCCAGCCCACGGATGCGCCGCGACTCGGAGATGCCGATCTCCGCCATGATCGCCTTGGCCTTCACCTTGCCGACGCCGGGCAGCGACTCCAGCAGGTTGCCGACCTTGATCTTGCCGATCACATCATCTTTCTCGCCGAGCGCGAGGACTTCGCTCAGAGAACTACGCGACTCCTTCAGCCGAGCCTTTACCTTGGCTCGGTCCTGGCGAGCCTGGGCCGCCTTCTTGAGAGCGTCCGCGCGCTGTTCGGGAGTCAATGGAGGAAGAGCCATACCGATTTCCACCTTAGGTGCCGTCTTTTGAACAAGGACAGTCACAACTTAGCGCCTGACCTGGGGCGTAGCAACGCCAACCGCCCTAATTTCCAAGAAAGGCCACATTCTGGACACCGACGCGCACCGCCTCAACCAACTTCGCCGGACCGGGCCCCGCGTTGGCCAGCGCCCGCGAGGAGGTCACCAGGACGCCCCGGCCCGCCGGGCCGAACAGGCCCGCGAGTTCAGCCGGCTGGCCGCCCTGGGCGCCCACCCCAGGAACCAAGAT
>JAITLE010000272.1 GCA_031278075.1 Bifidobacteriaceae bacterium
TCGCGCCCATGGGGTGCGCGGCCAGGTGTCGTTGCGGTTGCGCACGGACCGTCCGGATGCCAGGTTCCGTGTCGGCACGGTTTTCACGCTGCACGATGCCGACCCAACCGCGCCCGCATCCCTCACCTTGGAGTCATATCGCGCCACGCCGGCTGGCGCGGTCGCGGGCTTTCACGAGATCCGTGACCGGAGCGCCGCCGAGGCTTTGACTGGGCTGGAGTTGACGGCTGAGGTGGACCCGGCCGAAGAGCCGGACGGTTGGTATCCGAGCCAACTCAAAGGCGCGCGTGTCGAACTCCCTGACGGCACTGTGGCCGGAGTGGTGGGCGATCTGCTGTCGGGTCCGGGGCAGGATCTCCTCGAGGTGCTGCAGGTCGACGGCTCGTCGGCGTTGGTCCCGTTCGTGGCGGCGCTGGTGCCGGTGGTGGACGCGGCCGCCGGCCGCGTCGTGGTCGATCCGCCGCCGGGGTTGCTCACCACCCGTCCGGCGCCCGACGAGCCGTGAGTCAAATGACGACCCAGGGCGAGTCGGCATGCTGATCGACGTCATCTCGATATTCCCGGAGTATCTCGCCCCGGCGGAACTCTCGCTGCTGGGCCGCGCCCGCGACGCGGGGCTGATCCAACTGCGGGTCCACGATCTGAGAGATTGGACCGAGGACAGGCATCGCACCGTGGACGACACCCCCTACGGCGGCGGCGCCGGCATGGTGATGCGCCCCGAACCTTGGGGGCGAGCGATCGACTGGGTCCTCGAGGCGGCGCCCCCGGCCGGGTCCGCTCTGTCTGGCCCACCTCGGCGGGAAGCTCAGCGGGAGCCGAGCGAGACTGGTGCGGTGACGCTGGTGTTCCCGTCGGCGTCGGGCAGTGCTTTCAACCAAGCGGCGGCTGAACATCTCGCGACTGCGCCCCGGATCGTCTTCGCCTGCGGCCGGTACGAGGGGATCGACGCGAGGGTCGTCGAACACTACCGGGCGCGGGCGGGTGTGGTGGTAGAGGAGTTCGCGATCGGGGATTACGTGTTGGCTGGGGGCGAGGTCGCGGCGTTGGTCATGATCGAGGCGGTCACCCGGTTGGTTCCGGGTGTGCTGGGCAACGCGGCCTCCCTGGCGGAGGAATCCCACGCTCAGCCCGGTCTGCTGGAATACCCCGTGTACACGAAGCCGCCGACTTGGCGTGGGATCGCCGTCCCGGAGGTGTTGCTCTCAGGCCACCATGCGCGGATCGCCGAGTGGCGCCGCGACCAGGCGAGACGCCGCACGGCGCTGATGCGACCGGACCTGGCGCCAAACGCCCCGTGGCGGCCGCCTTCTCCTCCTGGCAGCTGAGGCGGCCGCCAGCGAGTCTTGGCGACATCGGGTCCGTCCGGTCCGCTGAAGACCCGCGGCGGTTCAGCCCCGCGCGGGTGGGCGCGCCGTCAGTCGAAACGGAGTTGGACGCCGGCGCCGCGGGACCGCTTCAGCTCGTAGAAATCCGAGTGGGAGGCGAGCGCGGCGCAGCCATCCCAGACCCGGCCGGCGTCTTCGCCGCGGGGCGCGCGCGCCAGCACGGGCCCGAAGAACGCCGCGCCGCCTTCGAGCGCGATCACCGGGGATCCCACATCAGCGCCGACCAGGTCCATCGCCTCGCGGTGGTCGCGGCGGATCACCTCATCCCAGGCCTCGTCGGCGCTGGCCGCCGCGGCCTCGGCGCTGTCCATGAGCAATGCCGCCGCGGCCTGAACCACCAGGTCGACACCCGGTTCCCTGCGATCTGCGAACAACGCCTCAGCGATCACTCGGTAAGCCCCCTCCATGGCGGCGGCGCCGCGCTGCGCCCGCACGTGCGCGAGGAACCGCTCCAGTGGCAGGGAAGCGAGATGCGTGTCGCGATGCGGGTGGTCCTCCCGCCCTTGGTTGAGGAAGTGGAGCGACAACAATCGAGGTTCCACTGTGACCTGCCGCACCTGCCGCACCTCCTCTAACCATTGGTAGGTGACGTAGGTCCAAGGGCAGATGGGATCGAACCAGAAGCGCGCGATGTCCACCTAGCGATGGTAACCTAGCTGGTCCGTTCGCGCCGGGTATCATTGCGGACGCCGCATCTGCGGCCGCGCGGGGCGCGGCGACCTGTCCGCCGCCCGGCTCGATCCGAGCCCGTGCCGCGCGGGCCAGCCGTGCCCTGCGCGTCACCCGCGCCCAAACCCGGAAGAAAGCAGCCAACCGATGCCCAACTCAGCGAGCCGACCCGACCTGCGCAACGTCGCGATCGTGGCGCACGTCGACCACGGCAAGACCACATTGGTGGACGCCATGCTGTGGCAGACCGGCGCGTTCGGCGCCCACGACCACGTGGCCGAACGCGCCCTCGACAGCGGTGACCTCGAACGGGAGAAGGGCATCACGATCCTCGCGAAGAACACGTCGGTCCACTACCGCGGGCCGGCCGCCCGCGAGGCCTTGAGCCGCGGGGCGGAAGAAGGGGCTGGGGCTGGTGGCACGGCATCGTCGGATGGGAGATCCGGCGGGACGGATGCGATCACCGTCAACGTGGTGGACACACCCGGCCACGCGGACTTCGGCGGCGAGGTGGAACGCGGGCTTGCGATGGTGGACGGAGTGGTGTTGCTGGTGGACGCGTCGGAGGGGCCGCTGCCGCAGACGCGGTTTGTGCTGCGCAAGGCGCTCGCGCGCGCGTTGCCCGTCATCTTGGTGGTCAACAAGGTGGACCGCCCGGACGCGCGGATCGCGGAGGTGGTCTCGGAGACCACGGACCTGCTGCTGTCGTTGGCGGGCGATTTGGTGGAGGAGAATCCGACGCTGGACCTGGACAGCGTGCTCGACTTCCCCGTGGTCTACGCGTCCGCCAAAGCGGGCCGAGCTTCCCTGACGGCCCCCCCGGACGGCGGCCAACCAGCGGAGGCGGACCTAGAACCCCTGTTCAAGACAATCGTGGAAACGATCCCGGCGCCGGTGTTCGACCCGGCCGCGCCACTGCAAGCGCACGTCACCAACCTGGACGCGTCGCCCTTCCTGGGGCGGTTGGCGCTGCTCAGGCTGTACAACGGGGAGTTGCGGCGAGGCCAAGTGGTGGCGTGGGTCAGGCAGGACGGCAGCGTCCAAACCGTCAAAGTGACCGAGCTGCTCGCCACCGAGGCGCTGGATCGGGCGCCGGCAGAGCGGGCGCGGGCGGGCGACATCGTCGCGGTGGCGGGCATCGCGGACATCATGATCGGTGACACACTGACCGACCCGGATGATCCGCGGCCGCTGCCGGGCATCAAAGTGGACGATCCCGCGATCTCGATGACGATCGGGATCAACACATCGCCGCTCGCGGGCAAGGTCCGGGGGCACAAGCTGACCGCTCGGCAGGTCAAAGACCGGCTGGACCGGGAGTTGGTCGGCAACGTGGCGTTGTGGGTGGCGCCGACGGACCGGCCTGACGTGTGGGAGGTTCAGGGGCGCGGTGAGTTGGCCCTCGCCGTCCTGGTGGAGCAGATGCGGCGCGAGGGCTTCGAGTTGACGGTCGGGAAACCTCAGGTGGTGACCAAGACTCAGGACGGGGTGGTGTTGGAACCGATCGAACGGGTCACGATCGACGCGCCCGAGGAGCACCTCGGAACCGTGACCCAGCTGATGGCGCAGCGCAAAGGCCGGATGACCAACGTGGCTAACCACGGGTCGGGCTGGGTGCGCATGGAGTTCCTCGCCCCGGCTCGGGGGCTGATCTCGTTCCGGACCGAGTTCTTGACGCAGACGCGGGGCACGGGGATCGCCTCGTCGATCGCGGAGGGTCACGAGCCGTGGGCGGGCCCCATCGAGTCGCGCAGCACCGGTTCCATGGTGGCGGACCGGCCCGGCCTGGCGACACCCTACGCGATCACGGCGCTCCAAGAACGCGGGATGTTCTTCGTGGCCCCCACAGAGGAGGTCTATGAGGGCATGGTGGTGGGGGAGAACCCGCGCGGCGAGGACATGGATGTCAACATCACTCGCGAGAAGAAGCTGACCAACATGCGTTCGTCCACCGGCGACGAGTTGGAGCGTTTGACGCCGCCGCGCCGCCTCACCTTGGAGGAGTCGTTGGAGTTCGCCGCCCAGGACGAGTGCGTCGAGGTCACCCCCGAGACCGTTCGCATCCGGAAGGTCGAGTTGTCCGCCGAAGCGCGCGCCAAGGCCCGCGGGCGGGCTAAGCGGGAAGCGCAATAAGGCGCCTGGCGTCGGCGACGGGGCCAGCAGGTCGCCGCTTGATTCTCCGGCATCTGCGCGACTTTTGGCGACTTCTGTGCCACCCGGCCCGAGTTTTGGCGACTTCTG
>JAITLE010000089.1 GCA_031278075.1 Bifidobacteriaceae bacterium
CTGAGACAGCCGCGCCCGGAGCGGCCGCCGGAACACATTCAGAGGTACATCCCAGCGGTTTTCGGACCGGCGCCGTCCTGGGCCACGCCATGCACGTTGCGTTCCCTCAGGAGCAGGTATGTCTGGCCGCCGATCTCCACCTCGGCGCGGTCCTCCGGGTCGAACAGCACCCTGTCGCCCAGCGCCACCTGCCGCACGTTGCCGCCCACCCCGACCACATGCGCCCAGGCGAGACGCCGCCCGACCACCGCTGTCGCAGGAATCAGAATCCCACCCGCGGACCGCCTCTCCGCCGACTCGGCGTCCAACAAGACCAACAATCGGTCCGCCAGCAGCCGCACCGGCAACGGCTCGTCCGGCGGCACAGACCGCGCGCCCGCTCGCTTCGGGGAAGGCTCGGCGCCGGGGAGGGGGACGGCCGCTGCCGCCTGCGCACGCAGGCCAGCGGGCTCCGCGGTCCCGCCGCCTCGGCGGGATTCAGGCGCAGTGGCCGGCTGGACGGAGCCGTCCAATGGTTTGCCCACCACCTTGGACGGCGCCCAGTCCAACCTCCGCGGCTCTCTCACGGGCGTCACTTGGCGCGCCTAGCGAGCCTGACCGCGACGCCCGTCACGACCAGGACAAGCAACGTCGACACGGCTGCCAGCACCCACTGTTTGGGCCGGCCGTCGGGACGGACGGTCGCCGCTTTGGCGGCTTCGGCGAGCTTCGTCCGCGCGGCCTCGGCGACGGCGCCGGGGGTGAGGCGGCCCCGGAGAAGAGCCACGGCCTCGGCCGCGGCGGCCTGCTGTTCTTTGAGTTGGGCGGTCAACTGCTCCAAAGCTGCCTTGTCCATACCCCAAGGTTAGCGGGGCGTCGGGGCCGGCGTCGGAGGGACCGGGCGGAAGCGGCACGCCGAGTCGCGGCGCCGACGTGGACGACGCATGGAGCTTTGGCTCCGCCGCGATGTGAGCTAAGGTCCTTGCGGGCGCCAGTGGCGGAATTGGCAGACGCGCAGGATTTAGGTTCCTGTGCCTCCGGGCGTGCGGGTTCAAGTCCCGCCTGGCGCACTGGTCCGTTTGGTCGGCCGGATCGCCTCAGCTCATTCCCAGAGCGCGCGAATGGCGCCGCTCAACGCCCGGAACGCCTTGCCGCGGTGTGAGATCGCGTTCTTCTGCTCGGCGGTCAACTCAGCCGCGGTCACCGCGAACGGGTCCGGGATCAGAATCGGATCGTAGCCGAACCCGCCCTCGCCCCGCGGCGCCCGCGTCAGCCGCCCAGGCATCCGCCCGGTCTCGACGCTCTCCACGCCGTCCGCTGTGACGAGCGCGGCGGCGCACTCGAACCAGGCGCGGCGGTCGGCATCGGACACGTCACGCAACTGGTCGAGCAGCAACGCCAAGTTCGCCGCGTCGTCGCCGTGGCCACCCGCCCAACGCGCTGAGAAAACCCCCGGCGCGCCGCCGAGCGCCGCCACGCACAGCCCCGAATCGTCCGCGAGAGCCGGCAACCCGCACGCCCGCGCCACCTGCCGCGCTTTGAGCAGCGCGTTCTCCGCGAACGTCAACCCGCTCTCGGTCGGCGCGGCCACACCCACGTCAGCGGCTCCGACCAGCTCGAGCGGCCCCAGCGCGCCCGTCGCGTCGAGGATCGCCCGCAACTCACGCAGCTTGTGCGCGTTGTGCGTCGCGAGCACCAACACCCCGCCCGGTCCTGTCGCCTCAGCCACCCGCCGATCCCCCGCCCGCGGCCGATGCCGCCGCCTGGATCCCGCGTAGCTGGGCGCAACCCGCCACGGCCAAGTCCAGCAGGCGGGTCAACTCGGCGCGGGAGAACGCGGCGTGTTCCGCCGTCCCTTGGACCTCGATGAACCCGCCGGACCCGTTGACCACCACATTCATGTCCGTCTCCGCGCGGACGTCTTCCGCGTACGGCAAGTCCAGCATGGGCGTGCCGTCCACGATCCCAACCGACACCGCCGCCACCGAGTCAGTCAGCGGCTGGCGTCCGCTCGCGATGTGACGTTTGGCGGCGGCCCAGGCGACGGCGTCGGCCAGCGCGACATAAGCCCCAGTGATCGATGCCGTCCGCGTCCCGCCGTCCGCCTGCAGCACGTCGCAGTCGATCTGGATGGTGTTCTCACCCAACGCACGCAGATCCACCACCGAACGCAACGCGCGGCCCACCAGCCGCGAAATCTCGTGGGTGCGCCCGCCGATCTTGCCGCGGACGGATTCTCGGTCGGAGCGCTGCGTGGTCGCCCGCGGGAGCATGGCGTATTCGGCGGTGACCCAGCCCTCCCCTGAGCCCTTGCGCCAGCGTGGCACCCCAGGCGTGAACGATGCCGCGCACAGCACGCGCGTGCCGCCGCACTGGATCAGCGCGGAGCCTTCGGCGTGGTCCAACCAACCACGCTCGATCGTCACTGGGCGAAGCTGGTCAACTGTGCGGCCGTCGGCCCGCAGAAACGCGATCACAGGCCAAGACACTACCCCGACGGGCTGCCCATCCGGTCCCCGACGGCCGGACGGTTCCGCGCCGCGCCGCGCCGGCCCACGTGGCAGTCCTAGACGCGGCCCCGAACGCGGCCGTAGACGCGGCCCCAGCGCCCACCTCAGAGGTAGTACATGACGTGCCGCCGCGCCAGGCTGAGCGGTCCGCTGTAGGCTTCGCGCACCCCGGCCAGCGTCACGGCCGGGTCATTCCACGGCGGCAGATGGGTGACCACGACACGGCGGGCGCCGCCTGCGGCCGCAGCCTCTCCGACCCGGCGTCCCGTCAAGTGCACACCGCGGGCGGTGTCCCGCCCCTCCTCGAACGCCGCCTCGCTGAGCAGCAGATCGACCCGGTGGGCCACCGCCGCGAGGCCTGGTCCAGTGTCGGTGTCGCCCGTGTACCCGACCACGACCCGGCGTCCGGGCCGCACGCTTGAAGGGCCTTCGACCCGAAAACCCCACGTCTCGACCGGATGGATCATCAGATAGGGCGTGATCTGGAACGGCCCGACGGTCACGGCGACCGCCTCCTCCCACACCCCGAAGACGAAGTCCCCGCCGCGCGCGATCGGGTCGGACGAGTATTGCAGCGCCGCCAGGTGCCGGGGAGTGTCCGCCGGGCCGTAGACCGGGAGCGAACTCAGCTCGGCGCCGGGCCGGTATTTCGCGTAAACCGCGAGCCCGGTGAGATCAGCGCAGTGGTCGGGGTGCAGGTGGGTGATCCCGACGAAGTCGAGCGCCTCCGGCGGCAGCAGCCGCTGCATCGCGCCGAACGCGCCCGAGCCCAGGTCCAGCGCCACCGTCCACAGACGGCCGCGCTCACCACGCGCTTGCACCAGATAGCCCGAGGCTGGCGAGGCGGGACCCGCCATGGTTCCCGTGCAACCGACGATTATCAGCCTCACGCCATGCCTCCGGCCCACTGCGCCGCGGAGCTGGGGCTCCCGCCGCCGCCGGCGGCGGCTTCCCAGCTGGGGACCTCGGGGCCAAGGAAGCGCCGGGCCAGCAAGTTGAAGGCGCGAGGGTCGCCGGTCGCGGTGAAGCGATGCCGCGGCGACGCCCCCGGTTGGCGCGTCAAGCCGGACGCGACGAGTTCTCGGAAAACGTCCTTAGCGGTCTCCTCAGCGGAGGACACGAGCGTCACGTCGGGGCCCATGACGTAGGACAGCACACCCGTGAGCAGTGGATAGTGGGTGCAGCCGAGCACCAGCGTGTCCACTCCCGATGCTTGCAGGGGCGCCAGGTAGGCGCGCGCGGTCGCGATCACTTCCGGGCCGGAGGTGGAGCCGGCCTCGACCAGTTCGACGAACTTGGGGCAAGCCCGAGCGGTGATCTTCAACTGAGGCGCGGCGGCGAAAGCGTCTTGGTAGGCCGCGGAGTCGACGGTGGTCTGGGTGGCGATCACCCCGACGCGGCCGTTGCGCGTCGCTCCCACGGCGCGGCGCACCGCGGGCCGGATCACCTCGAGGACCTTGACGCCGAGGCCCAGCTCGTAGCGTTCACGGGCGTCGTGGAGGACCGCCGCCGATGCCGTGTTGCACGCTATGACCAGCATCTTGACACCCTGGGCCACAAGTTGGTCGAGCCGGGCCAGCGCGAGCGCCCGGACTTCGGCGATGGGTCGCGGGCCGTAGGGCGTGTTGGCGGTGTCGCCGAGGTAGAGGATCGGCTCGTCGGGGAGTTGGTCCAGCACGGCGCGCGCCACGGTGAGTCCCCCCAGGCCTGAGTCGAAGATACCGATCGGCGCGTCGCTCATGCCGTCAGCTTACGGGAGCGGACTGCGCCGCGTTGAACCAGAGACGAGACGGACGGAATCGGCCGCTGGGAATTCCGCGACCTGGCGCCTCGCCCAAAGAGTCGCGAATACACTTTCCCGTCATGAGCACAGCCCTGCTGACCGACAAATACGAGCTGACCATGTTGGAGGCCGCTCTCGCTGACGGCGCCGCGAACCGGCGGGCGGTGTTCGAGGTGTTCGCCAGGCGGTTGCCGCGCGGACGGCGCTACGGCGTGGTCGCGGGGACCGGGCGGCTCATGGAACTGATCCAGGGGTTCGCTTTCGACGCGCCGGACGGCACGCTGGAGTGGCTGCTGGCCTCGAAGACGGTCTCGCCGAGGACCGCCGAATGGCTCGCGGGATACAAGTTCGGGGGTTCGATCAGCGGCTACGCGGAGGGTGAGCTGTATTTCCCCGGGTCGCCGGTGCTGACCGTGGACGGGACGTTCGCCGAGTGCGTCATCTTAGAGACCATCATCCTGTCTGTCCTGAACCACGATTGCGCGGTCGCGTCGGCCGCGTCGCGCATGACGTTGGCCGCCGAAGAGCGGCCCTGCCTGGAGATGGGCGCCCGGCGCACCCACGAGGAGGCCGCTCCGGCCGCCGCCCGCGCCGCGTATGTCGCCGGCTTCGCGGGCACATCCATGTTGGAGGCCGGCCGCCGCTGGGGCATCCCCGTGATTGGGACCGCGGCGCACGCGTTCACCCTGATCCACGATTCGGAGCGGGAGGCGTTCACCGCCCAGTTGGCGAGCCAGGGAGTGGCGACCACCCTGTTGGTGGACACGTTCGACGTGCGCGAGGCGGTGCGTCTCGCCGTCGAGTTGGCGGGGCCGCAACTGCGCGCCGTGCGCCTCGACTCCGGCGACCTGCCGCAGTTGGCGCGCGCCGTCCGCCGCCAGCTCGACACTTTGGGCGCCCCGGACACCGCGATCACAGTCACATCCGACCTCGACGAATTCGCGATCGCCGCGTTGGCCGCCGCCCCGGTCGACTCTTACGGGGTCGGCACCCGCCTGGTGACCGGCTCCGGGGCGCCGACCGCTCAGATGGTCTACAAGCTGGTCGCCCGGGAGGCGGCCGGCGGCGCCTTGGAGCCGGTCGGCAAGCGTTCGCCCGGTGGGAAGGGCACGGTCGGCGGCGCCAAGTGGGCCGGCCGCCGCATCGACGATTCGGGCGCCGCCGAGGAAGAGGTCGTCCTGGCCGGCCCCGGCGTCCACCCGACCGCACCCGAGGCGTACGGTTTGCGTCCCCTTCAGGTCCCGTACGTGGACCACGGCGTGCATGATCCCGACCGGTCCGGTTCAGCCTGTCTGCCCGCGGCCCGCTCGCGCCACGCCGCCAGCCGGTCGGAGCTGCCCCCGACCGGGCTGCGCCTGTCCGAGGGCGAGCCCGCCATCCCCACGATCGTGTCCCACATCCGGGATGCGGCCGGCGCCTGACCGCTCCCCCCGGTTCCCGCCCCGCGCCCGAGGAATCTGCCGCTGACCTGCGGCGGCACGCCGGGTGACCGCGGCGGCGGCGTTTCGCGATCACCCCCAAGTGAGGCAAGCACGCCGCTTCGCGATCACATTAGGTGAGTCTTGTCGGCGGCGCCGGGGGATGGTCCGCAGCGCCTAAGCTGGTGGGCGACAACTCCATAGCGACGGTTGGCGGGGAAGCCGGTCGAAGTCCGGCGCTGACCCGCAGCGGTGGATGAGCTTCTAACGCGCCGGAAGGGCGCGCCAGCCCATGAGCCCGAATGCCGCCAACCTGATCGAAGCGTTTCCATCCGTCGAGGTCTACGGGGGCGCGCCACACAGCCGGACCATGACCGGACGAGGCGCTCCCACCCTGGATCGCTCAGCCGAATCGAGTCCCCATGAAAACCAAACCACTGTGCGCGGCCGCCTTGACCGCCGTCCTGGCGTGCGTCGGCGCCGCGCCGGCCACCGCCCAATTCACTTCAGGCCCCACTTTGACGGCCCCCGCGGCGCCAGCCGCACTCTTCGCGGATGCCGCCACGGTCACGGGCGCGGCCTGCGCCCCAGGCCAAGGCGTCACGGTCGTGGTCGACTTCTCCCCGATCCGCGACGAACTCGAGATCCGCTGCGCCCCAGGCGCGAGCGGTTCCATCGGCGACGCGTTCCTCCAGGCGGGCTTCGCTTTGGCGCCTTCCTTGGCTTGGGTCACGGTGATCGACGGCGCCGACGCCACCACACTCGGTTACGAGGGCTTCTGGGCCCTGTACACATCCACCGCGGACGGCACTCCGGCCGGCGCCACCGGGACGGAGTGGAAGTTCGCGCAGGTCGGCGCGGACGGCGCCCACGTCCAAGCCGACCAGGCGTACCTGTTCCGCCTCCTCGACTCCTGGGATTGCATGTTCCTCGACTATGACCCGGACTACGCCGAGCAGATGGACGACCCGTCGGTCTGCGTCCCCCAGCCACCGCTTGATCAAGTGGTCGCCCGCGACGGGTCGCAGTCGGTTTCGCCCCCCCCACGGGAGACAGCCGCCCCACCGAACGCCGCGGCCGCCGCGGGTTGGCTGGTGGCCCAGCTGACGGCATCGGGCGGCGTGTTTGAGACCGGAAGCGCGACCGATTGGGGTCTGACGATCGACGCGGTGCTCGCTCTCGCCGCCGCGGGCGTCGGCGCAGACGCGGCCGCCTCCGCGGCGCGCGAGCTGTGGCAATCCGGCGACGCGTACATCGGCGCAGCCGCCGACATCGCCACAAAGTGGCCCGCCGTGGCGAAGACGGCGCTCGCGTTGCAGGTGGCGGGCCTGCCACCAGCGACCTTCCCGGCCGGACCGGGCTACCGCAACCTGATCGTCGAGCTGCGCGGCGTCCAGAACGCGGACGGCTCGTTCGGGACCGGCGACACGGCGTTCACCCACTCGTTGGCGCTGATCGCCTTGGCCCGCACGGACGGCGGAGTCCCGCCCGTGACGGTCGACTGGTTGGTCGCCCAGCGTTGTGACGATCCGGACAACGCCGACTTCGGCTCGTTCGGTTGGGTGGCCGGCTGCGGCGCGCCGGACCAGGATGCCACCGCGATGGCGATCCAAGGGCTCGTGGCCGCAGGTTTGGCCAGCGCCCCATTGCACGATGCCGTCCAGTGGCTCGCCAGCAAACAGGACGTCACCACTGGCGGCTTCCCCTCGTCCTTCGGCGGTCCGAACACGAACACGACTGGTCTCGCTGTGAATTCGTTGCGCCTGGCGGGCGCCGCTGACGCCGGCGCGGCGCTCGGCGCCGCCGCGGCCTTCGTCGGCGGTTTTACTGTGGCTTGCGCCGACGTGTCAGCCGCGGGGAGCGTCCTGACGCTGGCCGACGTGGGCGCGATCGCGTTCGACGCGGCCGGTCTCGCCGACGCCGCCGAGTTCGGCTTGGATTCCGCCAACACCGACCAGTTCCGCAGGGCCACCAGTCAGGCGCTCCTGGCGTTGGACGCGCCCGGCCTGGTCGATCTCACTCTGGCGGGCGCCGAACCCGCCGCGCCCGGCGCGACTTGCGATGCCGCGCCGCCCACACCCGGGACGGAACCCTCGGACGGTTCCGGCGCGACCGGCGCCACGCCGACCGACGGCGGTTCTGGCGCCGCCGATCAGCTCCCGCTGACGGGCGCTCAAGCCCGTGGGATGGGGTTGGCCGCGGCCTTGCTGGTCACCGCTGGTGTGGCGTTGGCGGCGCTGAGGCGCCGTCGGTCGGCGACCCTCGAACGCTGACGAAGACCGGGGCGGACTGCCCGTGCCCCCTCAACCCGGGTGGGCGCGGGCAGTTCGGCCGTCAGGTCGGCAACTGCGCGAGTATCTCCTTGCAGATCGGGCAGACCGGGAACCGCGACGGGTCGCGGCTCGGCACCCAGACCTTGCCGCAGAGCGCGACCACAGGCTTGCCGGTGATCGCGGACGGGACCAGCCTGTCCTTCTTGACATAGTGGGCGAAACGCTCGTGGTCGCCTTCGCTGGCGCGAGTCTCGCCGCGGGTCAGGGTCTCGGTTCCCAACCCGGCGCCAGTCTCGCGCGAGGGCGCTGCGGGCGGGACGGGCGGTTCGGGCGAGCTCGGCGTCATCCCACCAAGTCTAAGAGGCATTCCCCGCGGCAGGGCTGAACCCTGCCGAACTCCGCCAAACTCGCAATGGCCCACTGGATCGGCCGCGACAGCCCGCCGCCGCGCCGGTGACCCGTCCAACGCGCTAGTGATCCGCCCTCGCAGGTCAGCGCGCTTCGCACAGCGTCATGTCCGATCACGCCTGTGCGATCGCGGCGCCGCCGCAGGCGGGCGCCCAGCTAACCCAATTGCTTGAGGATCAGTTCCCTGACCCGGGCCGCGTCGGCCTGGCCGCGGGTCGCCTTCATGACAGCACCCACTATGGCGCCCGCCGCGGCGACCTTCCCGTCCCGGATCTTTTGGGCCACATCCGGTTGAGCGGCGAGCGCCTGATCGATCGCGGCCAACAGGACCGCGTCGTCGGACACGACCGCCAGCCCGCGGGCGGCGACCACATCCTCTGGCGGCCCCTCCCCCGCGAGCACACCCTCCAACACCTGGCGAGCCAGCTTGTCGCTGATCCGACCAGATGCGATCAGCCGCTCCAAGGACGCGATGTCCGCTGGCGCGACCGGTAGCTGCGCCAGTTCGACGCCCCGCTCGTTCGCGGTGCGGGCCAGCTCTCCCATCCACCATTTCCGCGCGCCGGCAGGGCTCGCCCCGGCCACCACGCTGGCGCCGATCAGATCGAGCGCTCCGGCGTTGACGGCATCGCGCATCTCCAGGTCGGTGAAACCCCACTCGGCTTGGAGACGGGACCGGCGCGCGGCGGGCAGCTCCGGGAGCGTCAGACGCAACTCCTCCACCCAAGCGCGGGACGGCTCGATCGGCAGCAAGTCAGGTTCGGGGAAGTAGCGGTAGTCCTCCGCCTGCTCCTTGGAACGGCCGGGCGAGGTCGACTCGCTGTCCTCGTGCCAGTGGCGGGTCTCCTGGGTGACGGGCAAGCCGGCAGCCAACAGCGCGGCCTGGCGGCGGATCTCGTGCCGGACCGACTTCTCAATCGCCCGCAGCGAGTTGACGTTCTTGGTCTCTGAGCGCTTCCCGAACGGGACCGCGGACTGGGCGACCGGGTCGGCCACGCGGGGACGCAACGACAGGTTGACATCAGCCCGGAGCGAGCCCTGGTCCATCCGGGCGTCGGAGATGCCCAACGCGATCACCAGCTCGCGGATCGCCGCCACATACGCGCGCGCCACCTCGCCCGCGCGCGCGCCAGCCCCTTCGATCGGCTTCGTCACGATCTCAATCAGCGGCACGCCCCCGCGGTTGTAGTCCACCAGCGAGTAGTCAGCCCCCTGGATGCGGCCCGAGGCGCTGCCGACGTGCGTGTTCTTCGCGGCGTCCTCCTCCATGTGCGCCCGTTCGATCGCGACACGGAAGACCGTCCCGTCAGCCAGCTCCACATCCAAGAAGCCGTCGCGGTCGATCGGGTCCTCATACTGCGAGATCTGGTAGTCCTTGGACACGTCCGGATAGAAGTAGTTCTTCCGCGCGAACGTGCAGCGCTCCGCGATGCGGCAGTTCAGAGCCAGCCCCAAGCGGATCGCCGAGGCGACCGCCTGGTGGTTGACGGCGGGCATCGCGCCGGGCAGCCCCAGGCAGACGGGGCAGACCTGCGAGTTCGGCGGCGCCCCGAACGCCGTCACACAAGAACAGAACATCTTGGTGCGCGTGTTCAGTTCGACGTGGACCTCGATCCCCATCACTGGGTCGAACTCAGCGATCGCCTGGTCGAACGGCGCCAGATCCGAGACGTTCACAGCGCGCCCCCTTCCTGGGTGGTGGTCTCGAGGGCGGGCGCCTGGTCCAGCAGAGGCCCGCCCCACTTCTCATGCAGGGCCGCTTCCAGCGCTCCGCCCACTTGGTACAGGTACGCGTCGGCGCGGGCCGGCGCGAGAATCTGGACGCCGACCGGCAGGCCGTCCTCCGCCAGCCCGCCTGGGACCGAGATCCCGGGGATGCCGGCGAGGTTGACCGGGATGGTCGCGACGTCCTGGATGTACATCGCCAACGGGTCGTCGAGCTTGTCCCCCAGGGGGAACGCGGTTGTCGGCGTGGTGGGGCTGATCAGCACGTCCACGTCTTCCCACGCGTTCTCGAAGTCCCGCTGGACCAAGGTTCGCACCTTCTGGGCGCTGCCGTAATACGCGTCGTAGTATCCGGCGGACAGAGCGTAGGTGCCGAGCATGATCCGGCGTTTGACCTCGTCCCCGAAGCCGGCCGCGCGGGTCGCCGCCATCACGGTCTCAACGGTGACCGGGCCTTCGGCCGGCGCCACCCGGATCCCGTAGCGCATCGCGTCGAACCGGGCCAGGTTCGAGGATGCCTCCGAGGGCATGATCAGGTAATACGCTGGCAGCGCGAACTTGAATGACGGGCAGGACACTTCCCGCACGCTCATCCCGAGCCCCTCAAGCGACGCGAGCGCCTCCTCGAAGCGGTCGAGCACGCCGCGTTGGTAACCGCGCCCGCCGAGTTCCGCGACCACGCCGACGCGCAGCCCCCGCACGTCTCCGCTCAGTCCTTGCCGCGCCGCGGCCACCACCGGCGGAACTGGCGCGTCGAGCGACGTCTGATCCTTTGGGTCGTGCCCGCCGATCACCTCGTGCAGCAGCGCCGCGTCCAAGACGGTCCGAGCACACGGCCCCACCTGGTCCAGCGACGAGGCCATAGCCACCAGCCCGTACCGGCTCACCCCGCCGTACGTCGGCTTGACGCCAACCGTCCCGGTCAGCGCCGCCGGTTGCCGGATCGATCCGCCCGTGTCGGAACCCAACGCCAACGGCGCCTCGAACGCCCCAACCGCCGCCGCCGAGCCGCCGCCGGAGCCGCCCGGCACCCGCTTGGTGTCCCACGGGTTGAGGGTCGGCCCGTACGCCGAATGCTCCGTGGACGAGCCCATCGCGAATTCGTCCATGTTCGTCTTCCCCAGCACCGGCAGCCGCGCCTCACGCAGTTTGCGCACCACCGTCGCGTCATACGCTGGCACCCAGTTCTCCAGGATGCGCGACCCGCAAGTGGTGCGCAGACCCTTCGTGGCCAGCACGTCTTTGACCGCTATCGGCACCCCCGCGAGGGTGGGCAGCTGCTCACCGGCCGCGCGGTCGGCATCGGCCGTCTGGGCTTCACGCAGGGCGACTTCCGGCAACGTCTGCAAGAACGCGTGCACGATGCCGTCCACTTGGGTTATGCGCGCCAGGTGCGCGCGCGTCAACTCCACCGAGGAGATCTCGCGGCTGGCGAGCAGTGTCGCCATCTCCGCGGCGTTCAGGCGGGTCAGGTCGGTGGCGCTCACGGTTCCTCCCCCAGGATTTGCGGGACCTTGAACTGGTCGCCTTCGCGTTCGGGGGCGGACTGGAGGGCCTCGTCGACGGTCAGCGACGGCTCGGCCTGGTCTGGCCGGAACACGTTGACCAGCGGAATCGGGTGGGATGTGGCTGGCACGTCGCCACCAGCGGCCTCGCTGACGGTGCGGATCGCTTCGACTATGACATCCAATTGCGCGGCGAACTTGTCTAGTTCGGCCGGCGTGACCGCGATGCGAGCCAGCTCCGCGACGCGCGCCACTTCCTGGCGTGAGATTGCAGACATGACTGCCAGTCTAGAGACCCAGCGTGGCAATCGGCCGGCGCGGCGCCGACCCGCGCGGCGCCGGGCGGCACCGCGCGAACCCCAGGCGCGCCCCGGCAGAACCCGGGGCGGAGTGGCGCCGCGCGAACCCCAGGCGCGCCCCGGCACAACCCGGGGCGGAGCGGCGCCGCGCGAACCCCAGGCGCGCCCCGGCACAACCCGGGGCGGAGCGGCG
>JAITLE010000255.1 GCA_031278075.1 Bifidobacteriaceae bacterium
TCTCGGTTCTGGCGGGAGAAGTGTAGGAATGGTCGCGCCGGCCCGGATCGGCGTCAACCGCACCAGAACCGCCGCAGGGCTTTGACCTGCGAAAACACGGCCCGGGCGGGTTCGCGGCCAACCCGGGCGCCGCGGCGCGGGGCGCGTAACTCTACACTTCTCGGTTCTGGCGGGAGAAGTGTAGGAATGGTCACGCTCGCCCGCCTTGGGGCACGCCGACAGGCGTGGCCTGAACGTCTCCGCTAGTCGATTGCGGGGCTACCGGCCAGATCGGCCCGGAGCCACCACAAGCGGCGACCTGTTTGCCCTGTCGCTGACACCCCAGATCAGATGCGGCCACGGCGGCGAAACGGATCACCCCTGCGTTCGGTGGCGCTGAGGGGGCCTGTTAGACTGCCTCAAAACCTGCCGTAGGGAGCGGGTCCGCGACGGAGCGGGCCGCGACGCAGGAAGCAGCCAAACCTTTCAGACTAGCGATTTGGATTCGTCCGTGTCAAGGCAAGGGTAAAAGGTCCTTTATTGTCTGAGGTCACGGGTCCGCTTAGGTCCGCTGGCCCGAAATCCCCAGCCCAGAGCCCCTATTGTCGGTTCTGGCATCCCGTGCCAACGGCGGTCTCGCCCCAGCGATTGCTGACCGCCACGGGACGCTGACTAGGTAGGACCACTCAACTGAACTATTTGAGACATACCCAAAGGAGATGCAAGTGTCACACGGCGCGGAACAGAGGGTCGCCGCCGGCGACGTCACCGGTTGGGTCTCCGGCCACGCGTTGTGGCTCGCCGTGGTGGCGGGTCTTCTCGCGATGATTTGCGTCGCGGTGGTGCTGGGCCGCCGCTCCAGACTCCAGGCCGCGGCGCCGAGCTTCGCGGGCTACGGGGGCGCCGGGCTCATCGCCGGTCCGGCCGGGCTGTCTTTCCCCTCAGCGACTGTGGCCACGCAAGCCTCCGCGCTTGAGCATGCCGCCGAGGATGCGGCCACGACGCGCGCCGGTCTCATGCGAATGAGTGCGCAGCAGCCGACCGGCGGACCGCCGTCTTTCCCCTTGGACGGCGCGGAGCAGCCGGTTGACGGGCAGGCGCGGTTCGGTGTGGCTGGGCCGGTCTCGCCGGCCGGGCCGCCGACTTCTTTCGCGCAGGTGGGTGTGGGGCAGCCGCTTCTGGCCGAGGCGTCATCCGGGTTGGCGGGCGGGCAGCATCCCCTTCCCAGGGATGCGTCCACCTCCATCGCTCCGGTGAAGAACTGCCCGAAGCAGCATCCCGTTCCCGGGGACGCGTCTTTTGGCGCGGAGGGCACGGCATCGGCGGGCGGGGCGCCTACCTCTTTCGCGCAGATCGTCCGGCCGAGTTTGCCTGGTCCGTACACGTCCCCCGCGGTGGGCGCTTATCCGGTGGCGGCGCAGGACTTGCCGGTCGGGACTGTTTATGGTGACAACGCCGGGCCTGGGCTGCCCGAGGTGGTCCCGCCTGCGGGCGGCGGCTACCCGGTGGCGGCGCCGGACGCGCCGGACGCGCCGGACGCGCCGGACGTGCCGGTCGGGGCGGTCTACGGTGGTCCACTCGTGCCTGGTCTGCCTGAGGTGGCGCCGCCTGGCGGAGGCGTCTATCCGGGTGCGTCGGCTGGTGTGTCGGCGGGCTATGGTGATCAATTTGGGCCGCGCGGGGCGGAGGCTTTCTCGGCGGGCGCCGGTTCGAGTTCCGCAGGCGCCCGGAGTCCCCGATTTGACGGTCCGCCCGCCGGGACGCATGCCGATGCGGGTGTCGAGGCGAACGCGGCCGATCGCGCCGAGTCGCCGGACGGACGCATCGTGCGCAGCCGCCCGGTCCCGACTCGAGTCGCGCCCGCGGTGGCCGACCTGCCGCCGCCGCCGCCCGGTTACGAAAACGTCCCGCCGCCGTTGGCGATGCCGCGTCCACGCGCCGTCCAAGCGCGGGGCGCACAGCCCGCGCGGCAGGCCTGGCCGGGAACGGATCTTGGAGGGGACTCGGCTGGTCGCACGCGGCCCATGCCCAATCGGGTCGCCCCCAACGTGGACGACCTGCCGGCCCCGCCGCCTGGCTACCACAATGTGCCGCCGCCGCTCGCGGCGCCGGTCGCGCGAGACGAATCGCAGCCGCGCGGGCGCTTCTTCCGGGGGCAAAGGCGCAGCTTGAACCACTGACGCGGCGAGGGGAGCGCGGCGGGCAGGGAGTCAGCCGCGCCGAATCACCGCCGGGCGGGTGGGACGCCGGCGCGGGCGGCCGGAAGCGGAGAGTTGTGGCAATGTACGCCAAGACCTACGCCAGAGTTTAACTGGCGTTCAACTGCGCCTGAAAACCTCTTACCCGGGATCGGAGGCCCCAGCCGGTCGGGTGCGAACCCGTTCGACTGTGGCTGTCACATCGTCTAAGCCGATCACCAGTAAGGGTGTCCATGCTCGTCAACGCCTCGACCGCGCGGCCTCACGCGGCCGGTGGCGCCAACCCCGCTCCGGCGGGCAGCACCGCCGCACCCGGCCCGGCTGGCGCCGCCGCCGCACCCGGCCCGGCGGGCGTTCGACCCGGCCAACCCGGCCAGCCCGGCCAACCCGGCCAACCCGGCCAACCCGGCCAACCCGGCCAACCCGGCCAACCCGATAGCCCCCGCCGCCTCAAGGCGGGAGCGGGCGCCGCGGACCAGGCCATGCGCTACGGCTCCTACGGCGCCGGGATCATGGTGCTGGCGATCATGACAGCCGTCGGCCTGTTCCTGGCGATCCGAGGCGCGCAGGCGATCCGCGTCGCGGGCGGAGACTTCCTGACCGAACAAGCTTGGGAACCCAACTCCGGCCGGTTCGGCATAGCAGCGGTGCTGTTCGGCACTGTGATGATCGCCGTGATCGCAATCGCTGTGGCTTTGCCACTGGCTCTCGGAACCGCCACCTACATCAGCGAATACGCGCCGACCGGCATCAAGCCGTTCCTGGTCGGAGTGGTCGACCTGATGGCCGCGATCCCCTCAGTGGTCTATGGGCTGTGGGGCATGTATTGGCTGGAAGGCAACCTGTTGCCGGTCGCCGAGTGGATCAGCACCCATTTCGGCTGGATACCGATCTTCCGCGTGTCGCGGTTCGACCCGCAGGACCCGCTGGCCACCCCGACTGTGTTCACCGCCTCGGCGTTCCTGGCCGGGCTGGTCGTCGCGATGATGGTCGCCCCCATCGCCTGTTCCGTCATGCGCGAGGTCTTCGCCCAGGCCCCGGTCGGCGAACGCGAAGGCGCCCTCGCGCTCGGCGCGTCGAAGTGGGGCATGATTCGTTCGGTCGTCTACCCGTTCGGCCGCGGTGGGATCATCGGCGGCGCCATGCTTGGGTTGGGCCGCGCGCTCGGCGAGACCATCGCCGTCTACCTCGTCATCTCCCCAGTGTTCGTGATCAATTGGGAGATCTTGTCGACCGGCACAAACTCTGTCTCGTCGCTGATCGCTTTGCATTACGGCGAAGCGTCCAACTTCGAATTGTCCGGGTTGATGGCCGCGGGTCTGGTGCTGTTCGCGGTCACCATGGCCGTGAATTTTGGCGCCGGCATCATCATCCAACGTTCCCGTTCGGGGGCCTCGAGTTGACAGGTGCACGATGACGACCGCTCCCGCCCCAGCCGGCCCCGCCCCGGCCCCGCCCGCACCGGAATCCCGCCGCAACCTGGCCAAAATCCGACGGGAGGACGTGCTGCGGGCGGTGGGCGCGGCATCGGCGGCTGTGGCGGCGACGGCCTGGCTGTACACCCAGGTGTTGCCCGGTCGGGGAGCCCTCGCCTTCGGACTCACCGCCTACGCGCTGTTCCTTGTCTTCTTCATGGTCCTGATCAGCCTGGACGAGGGCAGGATCGCCATCCAAGACCGGATGGCCGGGGTTGTCATCCACTCCGCGGCGATCGTGTTGCTGGCCGCGCTGGTGGTGGTGGTCGTGTTCACTTTGGCGCGCGGGTCTGAGGCGTTCAAGCACCTCAACTTCTGGACCGACGACATGTCGCTAGCTGGCCCGCTCGACCCGTTGACGTTGGGCGGCATGGCCCACGGGGCGGTCGGCACGTTGATGATGATCGCTTTCGCGCTCGCGATCTCGATCCCGCTGGGACTCGCGTGCGCAATCTTCTTGGCGGAGTTCCCCTCCCCGTTCGCGCGGGTGGTGCGCACTGTGGTGGAGGCGATGACGGCGTTGCCCTCGATCATCTGCGGCCTGTTCATCTACGCCACATATGTCTTGACATTCGGGCTGGACAAGTCGGCGTTCGCGGCCAGCCTGGCGATCACGATCATGATCCTGCCGATCATCGTGCGGTCGGCGGACGTGGTGTTGCGCCTGGTCCCGGCGACCCTCAAGGAGGCTTCGCTGGCGGTCGGCGCGAGCCGTTGGCGGACGGTCACCCGGGTGGTCTTGCCGACCGCGCGATCGGGTCTGGTGACGGCGATCGTGTTGGGCACCGCGCGCGGGATAGGCGAGACATCGCCGGTGTTGCTCACGGCCGGATACACCACCTACTTCAACTTCAACCCCTTCTCCGGCCCCATGGTGTCCCTCCCGTTCGCCACGTTCACCCTGGTCAAGTCCTCCGAGCCGAGCCAGGTCGCGCGCGGGTTCGGCGCGGCCGCGGTGCTCATGGTGATGGTGTTCGGCCTGTTCTGGGTCGCGCGCCGGTTGGGTGGCGGGGGCGCCGGGGTGCTCTCACCGCGGGGCGAACGCCGAGCCAGGGCCGCGTCCGCCCGCGACGCCCGGCGGTTCGCGAGCCGTTCGGCGGCGCTGGCGGCGTCAAGGCCCGGCTACGGCCCAGCCCAAGGGCGCGTTCCAGCTCCAGAGTTCCAAGCAGGCGCACGATGACGACCGCATCCGTCCCGCCCCCACCTCCCGCGCAGGGCCGCCCGCTTGGGGCGTCGCACCTGATGCGCATGGCGGGCCTGGCCAGCCTGGTCGGCCGGGGCCGCGGGTCGGCCCGGCTGCCCTCATCCGACCCGGCGGCCCGCCCGCTGCGGTTGGTCGGCCCGGGCCGCGCCGACCGCCCGGCGCGCTCAGCCCGGCGGCGCTGGGGTGCGGGGCGCCGCGCGGTGGCGGCGGTCGGGATGGTGCTGCTGGCGGTTGGGCTGCTCAGCGGTCCGGGTGGGCTGGCCACGCCGGCGCGGGCGGTCGGTTCGGTGCACGCGCCGATCGTCGGTTCTGGCTCGACCTGGTCGGCCAACGCGATCCAGCAGTGGATACGAAACGTCTGGGTCAATTACCGGTGGAAGATCAGTTACTCGGAATCGGGTTCGACCCAGGGGCGGAACGATTTCGCCAACAATACCGCCGACTTCGGTGTCTCGGAGATCCCCTACGCCATCGCCAACTCGAACGAGGGCGACACCAGACCGAACCGGGCATTCGCCTACATGCCGATTGTGGCGGGCGGCACGGCCCTCATGTACAACCTGGTGATCGGAGGCAAGCGGGTGACCAATCTGCGGCTCTCCGGCGAGGTGATCGCCAAGATTTTCACAGGTGTGATCACACGCTGGGACGACGCTTCGATCAAAGCCGACAATCCGGCGCTGGCGCTGCCTGCGATCCCTATTGTGCCGGTGGTGAGGTCGGATGGGTCCGGGGCCACGGCGCAGGTGTCGATCTGGCTGCGCCAGGAGCACACGGCGATCTGGGACGCCTATTGCGGGAAGGTGGGCCGGCCCATGGTGAACGGCCATTGCGGAGTGACCTCGAATTATCCCGTGGCGCCCGGCTCGGGATTCGTCTCCCGGTCTGGCTCCAACGGTGTGGCCAGTTATGTGGCTCAGTCGCACGCGGTCGGAGCGATCACCTTCGTGGAGTACTCGTACGCTCTGAACACCAACTTCCCGGTGGCCAAAGTGTTGAACGCGGCGGGTTATTACAGCGAGCCGACCGCGTCGAATGTGGCCGTGGCGCTACTTGAGGCGCGTATCAACCAAGACCAGTCGTCGCCGGATTATTTGACGCAGGATTTGAGCCGGGTCTACACCAACTCCGACCCGCGCGCCTATCCGCTCTCAAGTTATTCATACATCATCTTGCCGACGCGACTCGAGGGTAGTTTCACCGAGGACAAGGGCCTGACCCTGGCCGATTTCGGGGCATATTTCCTCTGCGAGGGCCAGCAGCATGCCGAGACCCTGGGGTACAGTCCGCTGCCGGTCAACCTGGTGCTGGCCGGCCAGGCCCAGATCGAACGGATCCCGGGCGGGAACCCGGCGGTCAAGGGAATCGCGGCGTGTAACAACCCGACCCTCGACACGTCCGATCCGAACGGCAACGCTTTGGCGAAGCAGGCGCCGTACCCAGACGAATGCGATCGCGCCGGCGCGGTCCAATGCGTCAAGGGGACGGGCGGGGCCACGAGCTTGTCGCCCACTGAGACCGCGAACGATTCGAAGCCGTCGGGGGCGGGCGACGCCTCCAGCGGCGCGACCGGGCAAAACGGGGGTGGCGCGCCCGCCACGGGCGGCGCGAACGGCGCCGCCGGCGCCAGCGGCGGCGTGGGCGCCAGCGGCGCCCTGGCGGCGGGCGATCAGACTTCAGGGAACTCCAATACAGGGGCTGACGGCGGGACCACCCAGGGTGTGGCCGCTTTGGCGGGCGACGCCGCGGTGGTGGCGCAAGCGGCGGATGATGACGACGCCTTGGAGATGGCCGCCGCCAGCCCCGGTTCCATCCCGGCGCCGATGTCCTCCGCGACTGCGCAGATCGCGATGCTGGGTGTCGGCGCCGGGATGTTGGCGGCCGCGGTGCTGCCGCCAGTGTTGGCTCAACGCGGCCCCCGCCGCGACCGCAACCGGTTGTCCGCTCTGGCCGGGGCGAAGCCCGCCGGAACGCGCCCAGGAACGAGGCTCTCGTGAACCAGCCGTCGCCCACCCGTCCAGCCGAGGTCCAAGACCGGCCTGCGCTTGTCGGCCCAGTTCCCGGCCACGGCGCCACCCCGGCCACTCCATCCGGGGCACGCCAGGCCCCTAGACGAGTGCGCGCCGCCGGGGCGGCGCGGATCGGGCGCGCCCGCCGCCAGGCTCGCTTGGTGGCCGCCGCGTCCTTGGCCCTGACCATCGCGTCCGGGGTGGGCCTGGCGGCCCTGGCGCCGGGAGCGGCCGGCGCCGAGACGCCGGCCGCCGACAGCTCGGCGGTGACCGTCGCCTGGTTCGACGAACCCGACGCTGAACTGCGGCAATACCAACCGGCCCGCGACCCGTCCTCGGCGCATCACGCAGAGTTCAAAGATCTGCGGGTGACTGTCTCACGTAACAGCGACCTAGTGGACGAGGCCGTGACAGTGACAGTCACCGGCATGCCCGGGCCGACACGTCGGCTCAGCGACTACTACAACTACAAGCGGGAGCTTGGGGCGAATTACATCCAAGCGATGCAATGCTGGGGCGATCCGGCCGATCCGGAGTTCTACAAGAACTGCCTTTACGGTGGCTGGTCGGGCACATCAAACGATAGTCGGCCCGGAGTCGCCGGGAACGTGACAATACGAGGCGGGGACGTCAACCACGACGTGCCGTTCCGGGCGGTCACCGGGGAAGAGTATTCATCACTCGGCTCGTACATTGATCGCGGCACCTACTACCCAATACTGGACGTCTTTGCGCCGCAAACCACCAACGAGCGTTACGAACTGGTGAATTCGGATGGCAGCGCCGAGTTCCTGTTCGAGGTCCAATCAGTCGACTCCCAGCCGTACTTGGGCTGTGGCGACGAGTCATCAGCCACCGGCACGCGATGCTGGCTGGTGATTGTCCCGCGGGGCACGCAGTCATCGGCGGCCAGCGAAGGTTGCAAGATCGTGCTGACCGGTCAAGAGGAGCCCGGACTACAACAGAACTCGCCCGTCAACCCGGACTGCGACTACTGGTCCAACCGCGTGGTGGTTCCCTTAGACTTCCGTTCCGCCGGCTCTAACTGCCCGCCGGGCAGCGTCGAGCGGCTGGTGGTCGGGTCAGACACGGTCGCCGCGGCC
>JAITLE010000057.1 GCA_031278075.1 Bifidobacteriaceae bacterium
CAGTACGAGAGGACCGGGACGGACGAACCTCTGGTGTGCCAGTTGTTCCGCCAGGAGCACGGCTGGTTGGCCACGTTCGGGAGGGATAACCGCTGAAGGCATCTAAGTGGGAAGCCCGCCTCGAGATGAGGTCTCCTTCGGTCCGCCGGTTTCGGTTCCCGGGTTTTTCCCGGGGGCGGGGTCGGCGGGTCGTGAAGGCCCCCGGCTAGACGACCGGGTCGATAGGCCGGATGTGGAAGCGCCGACTGAAGAGGCGTGGAGCTGACCGGTACTAATAGGCCGAACGCTTGACGAAACCGTTCGCCGCCTTGTGGGGCGGTGTGGGGGGTTTTGGTGTTCGCGTCCGCTGTGCGGTTCATTTTCAACCACCGCCGCCGCGTCCCGTCCGGGGGGTTCGCCCCGGGGGGCGGGTTTGGTGGTTGGGAGTTGGTTGTTGGTTGGGTTGTGTCGGTGGTCATGGCGGGGGGGAAACGCCCGGTCCCATTCCGAACCCGGTGGCTAAGCCCCCCGGCGCCGATGGTACTGCCGGCGAGGGCCGGTGGGAGAGCAGGACGCCGCCGACACCCCAACCAACCCCCTCTTTTCTTTTGGGGGGGCCTCGGGGGCGGGAACGCCCCGCCCCCCGAAAAACCCCGGCCCGGCCCCCGGGCGGCCCCGGGGCTTGGGGCCGGGTTTGGGGGCCGGCGGAGACGGCCCCGGGACGAGGCGCCCGGGGCGGGGCGCGGGGGGCGGCCCGGGCGGGGTCCGGGGACCGCTGGGCCGCCGCGGCGCGACAACCCAACCCGACACGCCCCGCGCGAGACCAACCAAGGCAAGCCCAGGGGCCGCAAGGTTACGACACCACAACAATCCAGGCGAACAGGCGCGATTTGGCCGTTTCGGCCCAAGGGGCGCGCTTATTGTTATGTCCAACGGTTCGCGAATGGGAATCCGCCGAGGGTTGGATTCGCGGTCGCGGCGGAAATGCCTATTGCCGGGTCTAGGTTGGCCGGCGTTTGGCCGCCTGGCGCGGGCTCGGTTGGGGCGTGGTGTCGATCACGTTCCCGGGCGCGTCACTTGCCCTCGCTCGCGGGGGCGTAAACGACAACAGAAAGCGAGCGATCAATGAGATTTTGGCACGGAAAAGCCGCCGCCCGTGGGGCGGCGGCGGCCGCGCTGGCCCTCGCGGTGACCGGATGCGGGACACCTGAGACAGATGACGCCGGCGGCGGCAAGAGTTCTGGCCCTGCCACCACCGGCGGCGGCACCGTCACAGTTGGCTGGAACCAGCCGTTGTTCTCGATGAACTATATGTCGGGCAACGGGCACGCCACCGCCAACTACGTGATCACCTACATGACTCGCGCCAATTGGGCGTATTACGATCCGGATCTGAATTTCGTCAAGAACGAGGCCTTCGGAGCCATGCGCGTCGACTCCGAAGATCCTCTGACCGTCACCCAGACGATCGCCCAGGACGCCAAATGGTCTGACGGCGTGCCGCTGCATGGCGCCGACTTGTTATTGGAATGGGCGGCCAGGTCCGGGCATTTCAACGACGCGACATCGGAAGACGTTGAGACCGATGAGTCCGGCGTCATCACCAGCGTGACCGAGGGGAAGGTTTACTTCGACGCCGGCGATCCGGCCGTCGCCTTGATCGAGCAGACTCCGACGATTTCCGACGACGGCAAAGAGGTGACTTTTGTTTACTCCAAGCCTTTCCCGGACTGGCAGTTCAACTTCACCGACTATCCGCTGCCGGCGCACGTCGTGGGCAAGCGCGCGCTCGGGATCGAGGACCCGGCCGAAGCCCAGGCCGCGATTGTCGCGGCGATCGCCGACAAGGACACGGCGGCGTTGGTCAAAATCGCCAAGGTGTGGAGTTTCGACTTCGACCTGACCGCGATGCCGACCGGCGATGACGTCGAACTGGTTTTGTCTTGCGGCCCCATGTTGGTCAGCGATTACGTCGAGGGCCAGTACGTCACGCTGAAGAAGAACCCCGATTTCACTTGGGGTTCGCCGGCCAAACTGGACGAGATCATCGTGCTCTACAACGAGGACCCGATGGCGCAAGTCCAGGCTCTTAAGAACGGCGACGTGGACATCATCCTGCCGCAGGTCACAGCCGACGTGTTGACGGCGGTGCAGGGGATCGAGGGCGTCTCGAACCAATCCGGTTACGAGGGCACCTATGAGCACGTCGATTTGACCTACGACAACGGCGGGCCGTTCGACCCGGCCACTTACGGCGGCGACGCCGAGAAGGCCAAGAAGGTCAGGACGGCTTTCCTCAAGACGATCCCGCGCCAGCAGATCGTCGAAACCATCATCAAGCCGACCCAGCCCGATGCCGCGACCCGAGATTCGTACAACCTGGTGCCGGGTTCGCCCACTTATGACGCGACCGCGGCCGCCAACGGCTACGCGGCCTTCAAAGAGGTCGACATCGAAGGCGCCAAGGCGCTGCTGGCCGAGGCCGGGGCGACCGCTCCGCAGGTGCGTTTGCTGTACGGCAAGTCGAACGCGCGGCGCGTCCAGGAGTTCCAGTTGATCCACGAGTCGGCGGCCCTGGCGGGCATCGAGGTGATCGACGCCGGGTCCGACGAATGGGGCACCAAACTGGGCGACAACAGCTACGACGCCTCGCTGTTCGGCTGGCAGTCGACTTCGACGGCCGTCTTCGAGCCGGCCGCCAACTTCGTCTCCGACGGCCAGAACAACTTCGGCCACTTCAAGAACGACCGAGTCGACCAGCTTTACGAGGAGCTTGAGACCGAGACCGATCCGAAGCGGCAGGAGGAGATCAACACCGAAGTGGAGACGATTCTGCTGGAAGAGGGCTTCGGGATAACGCTGTATCAGTTCCCGTCGGTGTTGGCTTGGCGCGACCGGGTCAAGAACGTGTCGATGACGCCCATCGCCGGCACGATGTTCTGGAACTTCTGGGACTGGGAGATCGCCAGCTAAGCGGCGGCGGTCAGGCCCCGGCGGCTGAGCGCGCTCGGCGCCGGGTCTGAACCGCGATCGCATTGGCCGCCCGGGCCGACCGATCCTGAATCGGCCGGCCCGGGCGGCCGTGTTTTGCGGCCCGCGGCCCCGCCCGCCGCGCGACCCCAGTCGGCGTGGGCGCCCGGCGCGGCGGCCGACATCGGTCGCGGCTAGGGCCGGGCGGGGCGGGGCGAGGCTAAGCTGACTGCGTGCTTTCGTTCATCGTCCGCCGCCTGGCGGTGGGCCTAATCGTGCTGTTTGGCGCGACTTTCATCGTCTTTATGATGGTCGCGCTGGCGGTCGACCCGTTGGCCGAGTTGAAGGCGTCGAGCGCGCCGAACAAGGAATTTCTGATCGAGACCACCATCGCGCGGCTGGACTTGGACACCCCGCCGGTGCTGCGATATTTCAAATGGCTCGGCAATTTGGCGGGCTATCTGTGGGGCCAGGGGACATTCGGCGTCTCGATCGTCACGAACCAGCCGGTGGCCGCGCAGTTGGCGACGGCCGTTCCGACCACCGTGAAATTGGTCTTCGCCTCGGTCGTGGTGGCGATCCTGCTCGGCGTCACCGTGGGCATCACGACCGCCCTGCGGCAGTATTCGGCTTTCGATTACTTGACCACCTTCTTCACCTTCCTGTTCTATTCGCTGCCGGCTTTCTGGGTGGCCGTGCTGCTCAAGGAGTTCGGCGCGATCAGGTTCAACGACTTCTTGGCCGACCCCCGGCTGCCGGTCGGGGTGACGGTCGGTTTGGGGGTGGCGGGCGG
>JAITLE010000101.1 GCA_031278075.1 Bifidobacteriaceae bacterium
TTCGACGCCTCCGCCCGATGCCGTCGGCTCGCCCCCGCTCGGGCCCGCCGCCCGTCGCGCGCCTTGCCCAGGTTCCTCACCCGGACCAGTCGCGCGTTCGACGCCTCCGCCCGATGCCGTCGGCTCGCCCCCGCTCGGGCCCGCCGCCCGTCGCGCGCCTTGCCCAGCTTCCTCACCCGGACCAGTCGCGCGTTCGACGCCTCCGCCAGATGCCGTCCGCTCGCCCCCGCTCGCCGCCAGCGCGCCAGCCCGCTCCAGCGGCGCCCGGCGGTCGCCCAGCTCTTCCATCACGACCTGGGCCAGTTCTGCCTCGTCGGCGGTGGTGGCGCCGCCACGGGTCCGCAGCAGCGGGTTGAGGACATCGTTGAGGGACTCGCCGATCAGGGTGACCCCGGCCACCACCAACACAATCGCGAGGCCCGGGAACACTCCCGTCCACCATATGCCGTTGGCGACGTCTGATGTGGTCGCCTTGTTCAGGTCGTAACCCCACTCCGCCGCGGAGTTCGGCTCGATCCCGAAGCCGAGGAAGCCGAGGCCGGCCAGGGTCAGGATGGACTCGCCGGCGTTCAGGGTGGTCAAGACCGGGACGGTCTGGGACACATTGGGCAGGATGTGCGCGAACATGATGCGCCCGGGCCTGGATCCGGTGACCCGGGCCGCGTCGACGAACGGCTCGGTCTTCGCGCTCAGAGTCGCGTTGCGCACCACCCGGAAGTACTGCGGGATGAAGATGACCGTGATAGCGAGCGACGCCGAAAGCATTCCGCCGCTCGCGCTGGACGTGCCGGATGAGACCACGATCGACACGACGATCGCCATCAGCAGGGACGGGAACGCGTAGAGCGCGTCCGTGACGAGGACCAGCACCCGGTCGAGCCAGCCACCCAGATAGCCGGAGATCACACCGACCGAGACCCCGAGCACGACGGACGAGGCGACGGCCATCACGACGACCGCCAGCGCCGTCCTGGCGCCGTAGACCACACGGGAGAACACGTCGAACCCGCCGACAGTGGTGCCGAACCAGTGTTCGGCGGATGGCGGCTGCTGTGTGCCGAAGGGCACCCCCTGGTACCTGGTCTGAGCGAAGTCGTAGGGGGCGATGAAGTCGGCGAACAGCGCCGCCACCACGAACAGCGCGATCAGCGACGTGCCCACCAGCAGCATGACGCGCTGCAGACCGTGGGTGGACTTCAACAGGCGGTAGCCCGGGATGCGGGCGAGCCGACTGCCGCGGAGCGGGCCGGCGGGGCGGGGCGGGGTCGGTGTCACCAGGGCCATGTCAGTACCTCACCCTCGGGTCCACCAGGGCGTTGATCACGTCGATCAAGAAGGATGTCACCGCGACCACCAGCGCGATCGCCGTGACTATCCCTTGGACGGCGACGAAGTCCCTGGCCAGGAGGTATTGGGAGAGCTGGTATCCGATCCCGTCCCACTCGAAGGTGGTCTCCGTCAAGATCGCGCCGCCCAGCATGAGGGCGATCTGCATGCCCATGACGGTGACGACGGGGATCAACGCGTTGCGGAACGCGTGCTTCGAGACGACCCTGCGATCGCTGACGCCGCGGGCCTTGGCCGCCGTGACGTAGTCGGCGCGCACCGACTCCAGGAGGTTGATGCGGATCAGCCTGATGAACACCCCGGCGGTGAGCAGACCCAACGCCAACCCCGGCAAGACTGCGTGCCTCAGCACGTCCACGATGTACTCGCTGTTCCCGGAGCGGATCGCGTCGACTATGAAGAAGTGCGACGGACTGTCCATCTTCCCGAGCGCCAACCTGGTCGACGAGGCGGACCGGCCGGAGGCGGGCAGCCAACCGAGCGCGGACGAGAACAGCAGTTTGAGCAGCAGGCCCACGAAGAACACCGGCGCCGCGTAGAACAGCACCGCGAAGGTGCGGATGGTCACGTCGGGCAGCCGGTCGTGGAACCTGGCGGCCAGGCGGCCCAGCGGTATCCCCACCGCGAACGCGACCAATAGCGCCCAGAAGACCAGCTCCAGGGTCGCGGCGCCGTTGGTCAGGAGCACGTCGCTGATGGGGCGCCGGTCTTTGCTCGCGGCGCCGAAGTCCCCCCGGATAACGGATCCGAGGTACTCGATGTATTGCGTCCAGATGGGGCGGTTGTACCCAGCCGCCTCCTTGCGGGCCTCCAGCTCTTCTGGACTGAGACGCCCGCCTTGGGCCGCCGTGATCGGGTCGCCGATCACTCGAAGAAAGCAGAAAACCACCGTGATGAGGATTAGCACCGTTGGAATCAAGAGCGCCAAACGCAGGCCGAGGTATCTCAACAAGGCCGAATTCGCGGAGCGTTGCTTTCGGGGCATAGTGTGCCCAGTCTAACCACGCCGCGCGCCGCGGCGGAGGGGTTTCGCGGAATTTCTGTGGATCAGGAGCCTTGCCACACCGTGTCGAACGGCGTGCGGCCGGCGACACGGCTCGCGATGCCGCGGGTGACAAACTCCTTGGCGAGGCGGACGGCATCGGACACCGTGGCGCCCTTGGCGAGTTCGGCTGTCACCGCTGAGGCGAACGTGCAGCCGGCGCCCGAGACCCGTTCCTGGCCGATCTTGGGGACGGAGAACACCTCGACGGTCGGTTCGCCGCCCGCCGGGTCACGCTGCACCAGCACGTCCACGGCGTCGGGGCCGGGGAAGTCGACGCCGCCCTTGACCACCGCGGCGGCGGGACCAAGCGCGAGGACGCGGCGGCCGGCCTCGGCGAGGTCTTCGACGGTCTCGAGGCGGGTCAACCCCGAGAGCGCCTGCGCCTCGAAGTTGTTCGGCGTGACCACAGTGGCCAGGGGAAGCATCTGCGCCTTCAGCGCGTTGTCGGTGTTGAGCGCGGCGCCCGGCTCTTGGCCCTTGCAGATCAGGACCGGGTCGAGCACCACGTGACGCCAGGTCTTGGAGCGGATGGCCGTGGCGACGGCGTCGATGGTCGCGGGGGTCCCGAGCATCCCGATCTTGACGGTGTCTAGATCCTGCGAGGCGGTGGCCGCCTCGAACTGCTCCGCGATCACGTCCGGGGCGACGGCGTGGAACCGATGCGCCCAATCCCGCTTCGGGTCGAACGCGACTATGCAGGTGATGGTCCCGATCCCGTACACGCCTAACTGCTGGAACGTCTTCAAATCGGCCTGCAGGCCGGCGCCGCCGGTCGCCTCAGACCCCGCGATCACGTATGCGAAACGCACTCACTTGCTCCTAACTCGCCCGCGCCGTTCGGCGCGGTAGTACTGAACCATGCCCTGCGCGGACGGGTCAAGCGCGGCCAACGCGTCTTGGTCCCCGGCTAGCGCCGGGCTGACCCGCGCGGCCAGGACTTTGCCCAACTCGACACCCCACTGGTCGAACGAGTCGACGCCCCAGACCGAGCCCTCCACGAAGGTGATGTGTTCGTAAAGGGCGATCAGCTGGCCCAGCACGCCAGGGGTCAGGGCCGGCGCCATGATGCTGGTGGACGGGCGGTTCCCAGTGAACGTCCGCGCGGCCACAAGGTGGGGGGGCGTGCCCTCGGCGATCACCTCGTCTTGGGTCTTGCCGAACGCCAGCGCCGACGTCTGGGCGATGAAATTCGCGAGCAGCAGCTCATGCACGTCCTGCGAGCCGTCCACCAACGGCACCGCCGGGTTCGCGAACGCTATGAAATCGGCTGGCGCCAGCTGTGTGCCCTGGTGCAACAGCTGGTAGAACGCGTGCTGGCCGCCGGTGCCGACCTCCCCCCAGAACAC
>JAITLE010000121.1 GCA_031278075.1 Bifidobacteriaceae bacterium
CGCCGCCGTGGCCACCTCCAGCGAGACGGTCGCGTTGCGCCGCGTCGGCAACATCAGCGTCAGCCGCATCTTCGGGAACCCCGCCGAATACAAACCAGGCGCGCTGCCTCGCATCGTGCGCGTCACGCTCAATTGGGGCGGCGGCGAGGTCATCGAGTTGGAGCCCGCCACCTGCCCAGATCCGGATTGCCAAGCTGACCACGGGTATGCGGGCAGCCTGTCCGGCGAGGACATCAGCCTCGACGTGGACACGGAGCTGACCGGCGAGGAGGCGGCGATCCGTCTCCTCGCGTTCGCCCAAGAGCTGTCGGCCGCGGCGGCCCGTTAGCGTGATGGGAGGCACGATGCCGACCGGTCGCCCCGCGGGTCCCGTCCCGCCCGCGTGGGTGGCGCCGCCCAGGGCTGGCGGAAGGTCGATCGAGTCCATCATCCCTTCGGCGGCGCTCAGGCTGGGCGTCACGCTCGGTCCCGACTGGGCGGCGGACCAGGCGGGCTGCGGCGGGTCCGGGGACGCGGCGCGCGGCATCGTGCTGCTGCTGGCCGACGGGTTGGGTGTGGCGAACCTCGCCGCGCGGCGCGGCCACGCCCCGTTCTTGTGGGAGGCGGAACCTGAGCGCCTCACAACGGTCTTCCCCTCGACCACGGTGGCGGCGCTCGGGTCGCTCGGCACCGGGCTGAGCCCGGGGGTGACCGCTCTCGCGGGATACTCGCTGCGGGATCCGGCGACCGGCCAACGCGCCACGCTGAACAAATGGGACACGCCGACCGCGCCGACCACTTGGCAACCCCACCCGACGCTGTTCGAGCGGTTCGCCGCGGCCGGCCGGCCGGCCACGTTCATCGGGGAGGCGCGGTTCGAGGACTCGGCGATGACCCTTTCCTCGCTGCGTGGCGCCCGGTTCGTGCCCGCGGAGACGGCTCCGGCGGCGCGGGTCGCGGTCACTGTTGGCCAGGCGCGGCGGGCTGAGGGTCTGATCTACCTGTATTGGGGGGATTTGGACAAGATCGGCCACGCGCAGGGCTGGGAGTCCCCAGCTTGGGCTGAGGCCCTGGAGGCGCTCGACGGCGCCGTCCGCGAGCTGGCGCAAGCCCTGCCGCGCGGTTGGGAGCTGTGGGTGACCGCGGACCACGGGATGGTCGACGTGACCGGGGCGCCGCTCTGGGATGTGCGTCAGATCCCGGCCCTGAGCGATGGTGTCTCCATGGTGGCGGGCGAGGCCCGCGCCGTCCACGTGTACACGGACCAGGTCGGTGCGGTGGTGGAGCGGTGGCGGTCTGTGCTCGGCGAGGGCGCTTGGGTGTTGACCCGCTCCGAGGCGATCGCGGCTGACTTGTTCGGACCCGTCGACGATCGGGTTCTGCCGTACCTCGGGGACGTGATCGTGGCGCTGGCCGGCCGTGGTGTCGTCGTCGACGCGGTCGACGAGTCCAAACCCCCGATGATCGGCCATCATGGGTCGCTCACCGCGCAGGAGATGGAGATCCCGCTGATTCGTCTGACCCGGTGAGCGCGGCTGGCGCCGGCCGGTCCGCGGTCAGCCGGGTCGGTTCTCGCGTCGCACGTCCACCACGACCCCGGTGAGGTCGGATGCGAGGGTGTCGAGGGCGGCGTGGGCGACCCGCTCCGCTGAGAGCAGCGTCCCGGCCGGCTCCTCGCCGAACGCGCTCAGCCGCATCGGGGTCTCAGCGCGTTCGGGGTTGACCACGTTGACCCGGACGCCGTCGGGCGCCCATTCCTCCGCCAGGGCCTGCGTCAGGTTGACGACGGCCGCCTTCGAGGAGGAGTACAGGGAGTAGTTCGCGCGGCCGCGCGTGTACGCGGACGAGGTGAACAGCAACAGGCTGCCACCGCTGCGGGCGAGATGCGGGTGGGCGGCCCGCGCCACCTTGACCGCGGCCGTGTAGTTGACCGCGATCGACTCGTCGATCTCGTCAGGCGTCATCGCCGCGAGCGGTCCCAGCTTCAGCACTCCGGCGGTCAGCACCACGGCGTCGATGTGGCCTTCAGCGGCGGCCACATCCGCCAGGGCCGCCTCGATCGCGGCCAGGTCTTGCACATGCAACCCTGTCGAGGAGCGGCCGTGCGCCACCACCGCCGCGCCCGCAGACTTCGCGATCCGGGCGATCTCGGCGCCGATGCCGTACGAACCGCCCAGGACCACTATCACCTTGCCGCGCAACGCGGCAGCCAGCTGGTCTGGGCTCCTCGACGGGGCGGACCGGGTCGCCAGCTGGAACAGCTTGTCGGCGATCGTCAGGTCCACCGGGTGTGTCACCTTGATGTTGCTCTCGGACCCGAGGACGCACTTGACCGGGACGTCCGGCAGGTAGCGCACCACGACGCCGCAGTCGTCTGTGGCGCTGAAATACGGGTCTTCGATCGCACGGGCGTACGCTTCCCTCAGGGTCGTGAGCTTGAACGCTTGCGGCGTCTGGCCGCGCCGCAGCCGAGACCGGTCGGGGATGCGTGTGATGACGTCGTCCTCGTCGACCATCACGACGGTGTCCGAGGAGGGGATCACCACGTCGACCGCGTCATGGTGGTCCAGGGCGCGCACGCAGTCCGCGACGACGCGTTCGTCGACCAGGGGGCGGACGGCATCGTGCAACAGGATCTTCGCCTCGTCGGCGTCGATCGCGTCGAGCGCTCGACGGGTCGTCTCGTTGCGGGTGACGCCGCCTTCGAGGATGAGGCTGAGCTTGGCGTGGCGGGCGCCCAGCAGCGTGGCCACCCGTTCTGTCCAGCCGGGGGTGATCATGACGATCACCTCGTCGATCATGGGGTGCGCGTCGAAGGCGTCGACGGAGTGCTCGAGGATCGTCTTGCCGGCCACCTTGATCATCTGTTTCGGCACCGACAACCCGAGTCGCGCGCCCACGCCGCCGGCGAGGATCACCCCATAGGTCTTCACGCCGTCCAGTGTCTCACCCACTCTTCGGCGGCTCGGCGCACACGGGCCACCCCTCGGCACGCGACGAGGGGACCGGGCGCCGTCCGCGTCCGAGGGCACAAGGGTCCGCGGTTCGCCAGCCGCTGGGCGGCTGTTTCGACCTAGAATGCAAACATGACTGCGCCTCGACCGGACGACCCGACGCCCGGCGCGGCGCGTGGCGAGGACAGCGGTCAGCGTTGGCCTCAGGTCAGTCTGATCGTGCTGGCGGACGACCCGGTCCAGGCCGCTCGGACGCTTGACGGCCTGCTTCAGGACCCGTATCCGGGCGAGTTCGAGATTCTGCTCGCCGCGCCCGAACAGCCGGGCGGCCGCCTGGTCGGCGAAGGCGGCGACGCCCCGGCCGAGGCGCCGCCAGCCGATCCGGTGGACCGGCTGGCGACCCGCGACCCGCGCGTCGCGGTCATCCACAGCCGTGGCGTGTCGCAGGCGGGGTTGGTCAACGCCGCGGCGTTCGCAGCCTCCTACCCGATCCTCTCCCCGGTCCGGAACACGCCCGGGAGCTGGGCGGAGCGGGTCGTCAAGGCCGTCGCGGCCATGGAGGTGACGGGCGCGGACGTCGTCGGCGGCGCGCAGGTGGCCGTGGGGCTGGGGTCCGCCGAGTCGGCGATCGCGCGGGCCATGAACTCGCGGCTCGCCCCTGGGCCGACCCGCTCCAGGTCTGCGGACCTGGAGGGCGCGGTCGACTCGGTGCGCGTCG